>CAJBLA010000096.1 GCA_903953815.1 uncultured Bacteroidota bacterium
CACAGACACATTTACTAAATCAAAATGTAAATTGCCAATTTACCCCTCTGAATCCTTAATTTTACTTATAAATCAATGTTTTGGAAGCACCTGTATTATTAATAACACCTCCTTTTACACAATTAAATACACCGTATCCAGCTACTGCGTATTTGAAAGGGTTTTTTAATACAAAAAACATTGCTACCGTTCAAGCTGATTTAGGGATTGAAGTAACTATGGAATTGTTTAGTAAGCAAGGGCTTGTAAAACTTTTCTCAACCATTCAAACAAACACGGAATCAAGTGAGGTAACACTTTCTGGAAATAGCTTGCGCATGATTGCATTACGCGACACCTATATTCAAACCATTGACCATGTTATACAGTTTTTACAGGGCAAACAAAATACATTAGCGCATACTATTTGCACCCGACAATTTTTACCAGAAGCAGGTCGCTTTGCACAAATGGATGATTTAAACTGGGCTTTTGGAAGTATGGGCAAACAAGATAGGGCCAAGCATATTGCCACCATGTACTTAGAGGACTTGGGTGATTTGATTAAGGAAACGGTCGATCCACATTTTGGATTTAGTCGTTATGCCGAAAGCTTAGGGAGATCTGCAAATTCATTTGATGAATTATACAATGCACTACAATTACCTTATACTTATTTGGATGAAATATTAATTGAAATTTTTGCAAATCGTATAGATCAAATACAGCCAAAATTGGTCTGTATTTCGGTGCCATTCCCTGGTAATTTATATACCTCACTGAGGTGTGGTCAGTGGATTAAAAAAAACAGGCCGCATGTTAAAGTTGCCATGGGTGGTGGTTTTGCAAATACGGAGCTGCGTTCACTGAGTGATGTTCGCGTTTTTGAATTTTATGATTTTATCACTTTAGATGATGGGGAAGCGCCATTGGAAATTTTAATTGAACATATTGATGGTAAAAAGGAATTAACTGAATTAAAAAGATGTTTCACGCTTGTAAATAATACAGTCACTTATATTAATAATACCAGTTGTACTGATTATAAACAAGGCCAGGTAGGAACGCCTGATTATGAAGGGCTTTTATTGGATCAATATATTTCTGTTATTGAAATAGCCAATCCTATGCATAGTTTATGGAGCGATGGTAGATGGAATAAACTAACCATGGCACATGGCTGTTATTGGGCAAAATGTACCTTTTGTGATATCTCCTTAGATTACATTAAAAACTATGAACCCATATCTGCTAGTTTATTGGTGGACAGGATGGAGGAGTTAATTAATAAAACAGGTCAAAATGGATTTCATTTTGTTGATGAAGCTGCGCCACCATCGATGATGAAAGCGGTAGCCATTGAAATTATAAAACGAAAATTAGTGGTGAGCTGGTGGGCAAATATTCGTTTTGATAAAAGCTTTACACAAGATCTTTGTTATTTATTAAAAGCATCCGGGTGTATTGCAGTAAGTGGTGGTCTTGAAGTTGCCTCTGACCGATTATTAGAACTCATACAAAAAGGAATTACTGTTGCACAGGTGGCTAAAGTGAGTAAACATTTTTCTGAAGCAGGCATTATGGTGCATGCTTATTTAATGTATGGTTTTCCAACACAAACAGTACAAGAAACCATTGACTCTTTGGAAATGGTTAGGCAGTTATTTGAAACAGAAGTATTACAATCTGCTTTTTGGCATTTATTTACCATGACAGCACATAGTCCCGTAGGATTAGCACCTGAAAAATTTAAGGTGAAAAAAGTTTCCAATGAAATTGGCACATTCGCCAACAATGATATTGCACATACTGATCCTACTGGCGCCGATCACGAATTGTTTGGTTTCGGATTAAAAAAAGCTTTGTTTAATTATATGCATGGAAATTGTTTTGAATTTCCGTTACAAAAATGGTTTGATTTTAAAGTACCCAATACAACAATTGCGCCCCACTTTATACAAAAAGCAATCACAGATCCTGATTTAAATACATCCACTAATTACAAGATAATTTGGCTGGGCGTATTACCTAATACAACCATTGTCCAAAAATCGAAAAAAGGGAATAAGTGGGAGGAGTTGACCATGGAGTTTCAATCCAACAAAAATGCTTTCACCATAAATGTAGCAAGCGACAAGGGGGTGTGGTTATTAAAATTACTTTCTGAAATTAATATTCAAAATTCCAATGGGCTATTATTAACTGATGTGAAAAATAGTTATACGCAAGCCGGCTTAAGCGACTTTGAATTATTTTGGGACAATAAGCCAGTCACCCACTTATCAAAAGCGGGGTTGTTGCGGGTTTAAATCCCTGCACATGTATTACGAAAACGATTTCGTGATTTTAACAGACGTAATTCTACAAATCAAAAAAATTATTTAACTTACGAGTAGAATCTGTGCTTAATATATTATAAAATAATTTCATATTATATTGATTGCTTCTTAAAATTAAAAATTGCTAAACCATGAGAAAAATTCTCTTGACGATGATGTCGTTAACTTTTCTTGCCAGCGTAGCATGGGCCCAAACCCGTCCATTGTCTGGTACTGTTGTTGGTGATAACGGTGTTCCTTTAGTAGGCGCTAGTGTCACACAAAAAAATTCAACCAAAGGCACCGTTACGGATGCGAATGGTAAATTCACTATTTCTTTACCAACTGGTAAGGTTTCTTTGGTGATTAATTCTGTGGGATATACTGCACAGGAATTAGCTATTACTAATCAAAATGAGGTTAGGGTTCAGTTAGTCACTGAAAATAAATCATTAGAGGATGTGGTAGTGGTGGGTTATGGTTCGGTTCGTAAAAAAGATTTAACAGGTGCTGTAGGATCTGTTAGCTCTAAGGACATTGTTCGTAGTAACCCAGCTAACGCTACACAAGCATTACAAGGGCAAGTGACTGGGGTGGTTGTTACAAAAAATAGTAACAAACCAGGTCAAGCATTTAGTATTGATATTCGTGGACAAAATACCATCACGGGTGCAACGGAACCATTGGTTGTTGTTGACGGAGTGATTGGTGCAAGATTACGTGATATCAACCCACAGGATATTCAATCCATTGATGTCTTAAAAGATGCATCGTCTACTGCCATTTATGGTGCAAGAGGTGCGAATGGTGTAATCATCATCACTTCTAAAAAAGGGATTGCGGGCAAACCAAAAGTTACGCTTGATTCTTATTTTGGAAGTAAGCGTCCTGGACATTTAATTCAATTACAAAATGCACAACAATTTTATAAATCAGCAGTTGATGACGCTGTATTAAATGGTGGAACTGCTACTACTTTCACGGCAAGTGAGATGGCCATGATTAATGGTGGCAAATCTACTGATTGGGTTGGATTAGTAACGCAACCAGGGATCACTGCAAATACAACGGTAGCCGTCACTGGCGGTAATGCGGGTACTACCTATCGTTTTTCTGGTGGTTATGTTCAGGAAGATGGTAACATCCCTGTTACTTCATTTAAAAAATATTCATTAAATGCAGCTTTAGATAGCAGATTAAATAATTGGCTTCGTGTAGGCTTCACCGCTTACATTAACTATAGTACCAATCCGACGGGTTCTTTGGAAGTGCTTCGTTCTGCTTACAGAGCAAGACCAACCGGGGTAGTTAATTATAGTGATATCGTGAATCCAAGTGAAGCATTTGATTTAGCTATTGGACCATGGAATGGATTATCTGTTTGGATGGGCATCAAAGATAACCAGGTACCTAACCCATTGATTGATGCCGATCCTTCTATCTATCAAAATACGACCACATTTAGTAATTCAATGGGAAATGGCTTTGTTGAAGTGGGACTTGCAAAAGGATTAACTTTTAAATCATCATTCTCTGCATCAACCATTGATGAAAGAAACGGCGAGTTTAGAAATACACTTTCCAAATCTCAATTATTAAATCCACCAAGATCCAACTTTCAATACAGAAATTGGAGTACATATACTTTAGATAATCAGTTATCTTATAACTTAACAAAAGGGAAACATAAGTTAAACGCAACTGCATTACAAAGTGCATATAAAAATACGTATGAAACTTATTCAATTGCTGCAACGAATCTTCCCTATGAGTCTCTTTGGCATAATATAGGAACTGGAGGAGTCGTTACCGCAGGTAGTACTTTTGTACGCCAACAGCTTGAATCTTACATGGGTCGTGTTAACTACACTTTTAATGAAAAATACTTATTAACCTTAACGGGTCGTGCGGATGGCGCTTCACAACTTGCACCTGAAAATAGATGGGCGTTTTTCCCTTCTGGTGCTTTTGCATGGCAAGCAGGGGATGAAGATTTTATTAGAGATTTAAATGTATTTTCTGATTTAAAAGTACGTGTGAGCTATGGTGAAGTGGGTAACTCTAACGTTGCTGCATATAGCACGCAAGCAGGTTTATTAACAACTAACTATAGCTTTGGTGCTACAGCGTTCGGCGGATTTGCACCATCCGCAATTGGTAATAAAAATCTTAAATGGGAAAGAAGTCAGGAATTAAACTTAGGTTTAAACATGGGCTTTTTTAATAATCGTATCACAACCACTGTTGAGGTATACAAAAGAAACACCAAGGATTTGATTTTAAACCAAACACTTCCAACATCAACAGGTTTCTCAACAGTAACTACCAATGTAGGTCAAGTATCTAACAAGGGTATTGAAATCATGATTAATTCTAAGAATATTGAAACCAAAAACTTTACTTGGTCAACCAATATTAATTTTTCTAAAAATATTAACCGCATTGAATCACTTGCAAATGGGGTAAATGCTATTATTGGTAGTTCCTTATTTGTGGGTAAGCCAGTAAGGTCATTGTTTGATTATAAATTTGCAGGTATCTGGCAATTAAAAGATAGTACCATGGCAAAATCATATGGTCAAATGCCAGGATCAGTAAGAGTGGAAGATACCAACAATGATGGTGTAATATCAAATTCAACGGGTAAGGATGACCGTGTTTGGTTGGGCTCACAATTACCTAATTTTATTTTGGGTATGACCAACAGATTTACTTACAAAAACTTTGATATGTCATTTTTGCTGTATTACAGAAATGGTACTATGTTTAATAACGCAATGTTAGGTGGTACTATGGCCGACTATACAGGAAGCAGATATAACCATGTGGTAATGAACTATTGGACAAAGAATAATCCAACCAATGATTTTTATGGTCCAGGCGTTCCGCAGCCATATAGAGGTGCAAGAAACTATGAAGTTGCAAGTTTTTTAAGACTTTCTGATATCACTTTAGGTTATAACGTACCAGCAAGTGTACTTAAGAAAAAAATAGAGCGGATTAGAATATACGGTCAAATTATAAATCCAGGGGTATGGTCTAAGTATAATGGACTTGATCCTGAATATAATTCATCTACCTATATTGATGATGTTCCAACCATTACTTATGCAGTCGGTTTAAACATCGGATTCTAAAACATCAATTTTTAAATTACACAATTATGAAAAAAATATTTTCAACTCGAAACATACTTACAATCGCTATAGTAGCTTTGGTTATTACAGGTTGTAAAAAAACGTTCTTGGATGAGTATAATCCAAGTAATAGAACTACGGATAATTATTATACCACAGCAACTGGATATGAAACATTAGTAACTTCTTGTTATCCTTTGCTTAGGGATATAGCTCAGGTGCGTATTCCAACCCTCAATGGAACAGATATGTTTTCATCAGGCGGTTGGTTTGGTACGCTTGCATTTCCTGCGCTAACTTCCCAAGCTGGAAGTCCCTATGATGCTTACGATATTGGATTGAATTCCTCTTTAGGAGAATTACAAACTTTATGGGATTTATTATACAGGGAAATAAACAGGTGTAACGCAGCTATTGAACGCGCACCAGCAGTGGTTAATATTGCTGACGCTGTTAAAGATTCAAGAGTAGGGGAAGCTAAATTTTTAAGATCACTTTCATTATTTTGGGCGGTACAACAATGGGGTGATGTTCCAATGCCTTTAAAGGAAACAAAAGATGCAAGCTTGACGGTGGTAAGAGTTCCTTCAAAGGATATTTATACGCAAATCATCACAGATTTAAATGATGCAATTGCTAAGTTGCCTACGACTCAAACGGCTGCAGGTAGGGTTACAAAAAATGCAGCTAAATTTTTGTTAGCACGTGTTTATTTAACAAGAGGTTGGAATTTTAATGGTGCATTAGGCGGAACCGCAACTGATTTCAATAGTGCATTAGCATTATGCGATGATGTAATTGCATCAGGCTTACACCCTATGGAATCAGACTGGAATAAATTATGGCCGATCCATAATAAAAATCCAAAAAAAGAAACTGCAACAGCAGCAAGTTCAGTAGCGGCAGCGAATGCAAGCAAGGAGGTTATTTTTGCAATTCAATATGCCAATCCAGCTGCTTATAATGGTGATGCTAATTTAAGTACTTCAAATGGAACGATTGGGAATGACTTACATACTCGTTTTAGCGGCGGACCTAATGATGTTGCGCAGGAAGCAAGAACTGGTACTTATAATAGATGGTTACCAGCGCACAGTGTAACCTGGGGTGCTTACCGTTTATTTGATCCTGTGATGGACATTCGTTATGAGGGTACATTTAATAGTGTTTCTTATGCTACATTAACGGGGTCGGTTTCATTTGCAAACAACAAGCCATATCCACAAGCACTTACACTTAACTTTGTTGCAAATGACACTACTGCCATTGTATTGCCTTGGAATGTAGATATGAGCGATGTGAAAATGTTAGGCGTTAATATACCAGGGGGTACTAAGAAATATTCTGTTCAAAATGTAGTCAATTTATTTTGGTTAGGTAAGACAACAGCTACACAGCAAATTACAGATCCATTAGGTTGGGGTGGTCCGATGTTCTGGAAGTTTTTCCAACCAGGTATAGCTTATGGTGATGGCTTTTCTACCTTCAATGATCCATTATTCCGTTCTGCTGAATTGTATTTAATGGCAGCTGAAGCAATCGTTAAAGGTGCAACTGGCGCGAAGTTAGGAACAGCGGATGTTTATTACAATATTGTTCTTGATAGAGCTTTAGGAACTAACAAAGGGAAATCACCTAATCGTGCAACTAATCCAGGAAATGTAAAAGACCCATTGACAAATATTACCTCCTATAGAGCAACGCCTGCAACTATCAATATTGATATGATATTGGATGAGTATGGCCGTGAATTTTTAGGAGAAGGTAATGAGCGTTGGTATCAATTAAAACGTACTGGAAAATTAATTGAACGTGCAACAAAATTCAATGGTTGGACCGCTTGGGGTAGGGCTGGCGCGCAACAAATTGCAGCAAAACATTACTTAAGACCAATACCGCAAGGGATGTTAGATAATTCAAGTCCAAGAATTGAACAAAATCCGGGGTATTAATTTAACAGGTTGTTTCAATAAAAAAAGCCAGGTGCTCCTTTGAGTACCTGGCTTTTTTGTTAAATGAAATATATTATTTATTTACATCATATTTCGTTAATTTTAAATATGAAGGCGTTTGTCGCAAAAATATTTGATATTAATAAAAAGCCAAATTTCATCACAGTACTTTGGTTTTTAGTGCCCTTTATTGCGTTGTTGATTGAAGCACAAAAGGAAGCTGTTTTCATCAATAATTATTTGATTTTCAAAAATGTATTTTGGCATTCACTACATCAAGAACATTTATATCAATTATACCCTGACCAATATTTTGATAAAAATCATTACGGCCCTTTATTTGCTGTTTTAATTGCACCATTTGCCATTTTGCCCAATTATTTAGGTGTGGTATTGTGGGGTATGCTTAATGTTTCCCTTTTATTTTATGCGGTGGGAAAGCTACCAGTTTCGTTTTGGGGTAAAAATATAATTTTATTAATAGCATTAATTGAAACACTAACAGCGATTCAAAATTTACAATTTAATCCCATGTTATGCAGTTGGATTATATTGTCCTATGTAGCTATCAAAAATAACCAACTAAGTTTGGCTGCTTTGTTGATTGTTGCTGGCACATTCATTAAATTATATGGAATTGTTGGATTACCCTTTATTTTTTTTACTAAGGATTACAAAAAATTGATAGGGTACCTAATATTATGGGCAATTATTTTGTTTTGCTTGCCCATGTTTATTTCAAGTCCTGAATTTGTATATCAATCCTATATCGATTGGTTTCATGTACTCGTTGAAAAAAATTCTGAAAATATTAACTCCTATATGAATTCAGGTATGCAGAATATTTCAGTAATAGGTTTTGTTAAAAGGACTACAGGTTTTTATAATTTAGCTAGTTTTTATTTTATCATACCTGGTGGCATATTAATGCTACTCCCATTGTATCGTTTTTCGAAATGGGGCAATAGTCGTTTTCAACTAACCTATCTGGCACAACTATTAATAGGATTGGTGATTTTTAGTACATCTGCGGAATCCCCGACTTATGTAATTGCGGTGGTTGGGTTTGGTATTTGGTATGTTTTACATGCGCCAAAACCAGCATTCTATTTGTATTTGTTACTTGTTCTGGTATTGGTATTAACAGTTTTTTCACCCACAGATTTATTTCCTGAAGTTTTTCAAGCCATCGTAGTAAAATTTGCGTTAAAAGCGTTGCCTTGTTTTTTAGCATGGTTGTTTATCAGTTATAATTTATTATTTAATTCATTTGATAATAATTCACTACCTCATGAAAAAGCTTAACATTGTATTACCCGCGCATAACGAGCATAATAATATCAGTCCCATTTATAAAGAAATTATATTGGCATTAGCAAGTTGTAAGTATCCATATGAAATTTTATTTATTGACGATGGTAGTACAGATGATACCCTTGCGCAAATAAAAGCTTTATCTGCAGAGGACAGCAAAGTAAAGTACATTGAGTTATCTAGGAATTTTGGGCACCAAAATGCTTTAAAAGCGGGTTTAGATATGTGTAACGCAGATA
>CAJBLA010000097.1 GCA_903953815.1 uncultured Bacteroidota bacterium
GCATTAAAGGTTCGTGTTTTCGGTAAGAAATGATAAAAACCTCACGCAGAAACAACAAAGGACCTACGATTTAACGTAAGTCCTTGATTTACATGTAGCGAGAATGGGACTTGAACCCATGGCCTCAGGGTTATGAAGATTTTTTGAGAAAATGAAGGCGTTGATTTGTAAGGTGTTATGTTTTGACAAAACCGAAAATGACCGATTTTAACCGAATTCAGGGGGTGTTTTCCTCACGCAGAGGAAAAACAAGTACCTACTAAAAAATTGAACAAAATTGAATATTTAAAAACTGTAGATTTCCAAAGAGTTTTGTGTTATTTGATAGTCAAAAGTGTGAATTGCTGGTGTAGGATAGAACAAAAGCATGCAATATTTTAATTATTTTACATCATAATGAAATATATTCCCTAATTGTATATATTTTTTACCGTTTGACAATAATATCAAAAAATTATTAGACAAATAGAAAATAATAAATGGCAAAATATTTAACACTTTTAATGATATGCTTAGGAGCTATTACCTGCAAATTATTCGGACAAGAGTTGCCTTCTATCCAACTTGACAGGCCAGACCAAACAGAGTGTCCATTTATAACACCTAAAAATTATATTCAAATTGAAAACGGGTTTACACTTGAAAATAAAGATAAAAACCAAAAAACTTTTTATTATCCTTCCTCGTTATGGAAATTTGGAATAAATGAAAAATTTGAACTTAGGCTAATTACAGGATTGATTTCAGAAAAAATAAATAGAACTTCAACTACAGGTTTTTTACCTATTTCATTTGGGTTTAAAACTGCTCTTTTTGAAGAAAAAGGGCTTATTCCAAAAACCTCATTTATAGGACATGTTACCTCCTCAAAATTTGGAAGTAAAGAATTTCAGACAAAGTATATAAAACCATCTTTTAGATTTTTAATGCAACATACATTGACGAATAAAATCACACTTGCTTATAATTTAGGTGCAGAATGGAATGGTGAAAATGCCAATCATAGTTATATTTATACACTAACAACAGGTTTTAGTATTACAAAAAAAATAGGTTTTTATACAGAATTATACGGATTTATTCCAACCGAAAATAAAGCTGATCATAGATTTGACGGCGGTTTTACCTATTTAATTAACAATGATTTTATAATTGACATTTCAGGAGGTTTAGGACTAACAGAAAATACCCAAAAGAACTATATCGCATTGGGGATTTCTTACAGATTTAAAACTACAAAATAAAAACTTTGTGTTGTATTGAATGGTGTTTGGTGCTCTTCTTTTAAATACTTTACTTTATCAAATGATAGTTCAAACCTTGACAACAAAGAAGTTTCAGAATATTATTTTATTTCTAATCCGCTACATTTCGTTGGGCCAGTTTCAGAAAATATTCTTAAAGTCAATACTACATCGGTTTTAATCCCTTTTTCAGTGATGGAAACATACCTTTTTACATTCTCTTCTGTTGTTAGAAAATGAAAGGCAGCTCTATCGTGCCAAAAATCATATTGAACTGTAGGAACAAAATCAATTACGTCTGAAACAACCCAATTTAGTTACAATAAAGTCAAAAACCTCACGCAAACCTCACGCAAAAACAACAAAGGACCCACGATTTAACGTAAGTCCTTGATTTTCATGTAGGGATATTGAAATAAGTGGTATGTGATTTTACCAACTCCAACTTGAGGTATTGATAGTAGATTCCAGTTTATTTTCGATATCGTCCGAAAGACCACTAAAAAAATCTATTCCTGTTAGAGACTCTATATTGTCTATACTTGTTGCAAAGGACTTTAAACTTGAACTACTTCCCTGGTTATTCAGGATAAGTGCAATGGCAATCTTCTCGGTTCCGTTGTCCTTAAATACAATCTTATAATACGAGCAAGGGACAGAAATCGTTCCATTCTTAATAGATCCACAGATGTTCTTTAAAATGGGACCAGTGACCACAAAAACCCCGTTCTTTTCTAATGCCCACGTTCTTACCCTACTCTCTAAAGTCTCCCAAATACCCCTATTAAATGACGGATCCTGAGGAGACATATTTGACATATAAAAGGACTCACTCATTGAGGTTAAATTGAGTTTCATATCCCCTGCAGGACAAAGATGTCCTCTATCATATCCACTACCAGAATAATCACCACTTCCTACAGGATTATTCTTCACCTTAGGGTCAATCCTGAAATCATCAGTTCTCTCTTGTGGCCCATTAATAAAAGAAGGAGTAAGATTGTATGCCACCCATTCAGCTTGTCTGTTAGTTTCACTATAAGATAAGGCGAAATAGGTGTGTTGTATAAAATACCCTCTATTGGTGGTCGGTATTAATGAAGTAGAACTAACAACTGAACTCTGAGCATTAATTGAAGATGTTTCCTTTGTACAGGAGACAAATAAAATGAAGAATAAAAAGGAATAGAGTCTATTACTCATTATTAATTAGAATATTTTCTAAGTTCAGGGCACAAGATTTTATAAAACCCTTTTTATTAAACTTAGTTATTTACTGTTCTCTTTTTTTGTAATCAAGCCCATCATTTGTTTCATCGTCTTATCCATCCCATCTGGGCTACCATCTAAAAATATCACATTGCCTTTGCCGTATTCAGCAAAGTTCTTAATAGCTTCTGTCCACATACTAAATAAAATTACATTGGTATCTAAATTCGCTTGCTTCATCTCTTCCGCAGCTTCAGTCATACCCTTAGCCACCTCTTGTCTGAATAGGGCAACACCTTGTCCTCTTAATTGAGCAGCTTCTTTCTCTGCCTGTGCAGATATTTTGATAGAATTACCTTCAGCTTCTGCAGCCTTTGTTTTTGTGATTAATAAAGCCTGTCCTTCGTTTTCGGCAGCAGCCTTTAAATTATTACTAGCAACCACCTTACTCATACTCTCCATTACCACTTGGTCAAAAGTGATGTCATTGATTTGAAGGTCTTGTAAATGGTATCCCCATTCTTCTAAACTATTGTCAATTTGTTCTTTAACAAAATCAACAATTTCTCTTCTTGCTGTCAAAACCTCAGCTTGTCTCTTTGTTGCAACATATGCTCTAATACTACCTTCTACAGTTCTTACAAGAGCTTGCATTAAATCTTTATTACTAATAAACTTAAAAGCAACTTTTTTGATTGTTTCTTCTTCAGAATTTTGAACAGAATATAATAACATACTCTTAAAGTAAACATTTGCTTGGTCAATCGTTACAGCTTGAAATTCGAGTTCAATACTTTGGTTCTGAATACTGACTCTTCTGAATATACTTTCAATTAAAGGAATCCTGAATCTCAAACCCGGAAGTAAAATTCTTCTATACTTACCAAACATTGTAATTATTGCAATAGTACCTTGATTAACGGTTACTAACCCTGAAAAAACAATTACCAATGCAACACCTAAAAATATTAATGTACTAATCATAACTTATATATTATTTAAATTTAACAGCAGTTCCATACATCTGAAGATAAAAATACTGAAATCCGTTTGTGTCCAAATCTATATCTTGTCTTAGTCCTATTATAGCATCAGCATTTAACATTGATGCTCTAGACTTAAGCTCTTGTACTGATACATAAAATGCTTTGTCGAAATCATTCTGCCCCGCACTAAACTCACCCCACAAGAAACCCCAATCTGCTCTTGCAGGATTAAGTGCATTTTCTTTCTTCAAGTTTTCAATTTCTGACTTATATTTTTTAATTAATGTTCCTAATTGACTTCCAAATAATCCTTTATTACTTAAAGAGAAATAAACAGGACCCAATACCTCGTATTCAGTCTTCAAATCCACGGTTGTGACAATAATCTTGTTTGACATATGATATATTTTTTTTTACGAAAGTATCGATTAAATTCTAATCTATACCAAATAATTGAAATTTCAACTCTGCATTAGTCTGTTCCATAGAACCAAGTATGATGCCATAATTACCAGGAGGAATCCCTTTTAATTCGATTATAAGGATATATCAAACCCAGCATATACATCAGAAATCTCCTCTTTTGTAATTCCTAAATAGCGCCTTGATACTTGTGTGCTTGAGTGATTGAGTATCATTGAAATTTTCAAAAACACATCCTCTGACCTGTGATTCTCCTCGTATAAGAAACGAGCTCCCGACTTCCTTAGCGAGTGCGTAGAGACCTGTTTTTTTCTAATTCCAACAAACCTAGAACCAAACTGTAATAACCTATTTGTATGGCGAAGACTATAATTGAAGATGGTACTTTGTAATTCTGGCTGATGCATTAATTCATAATATTCAAGTAGTAATGCCTTTAATACGGCACCAACTTTAATACTCCGTTTCTTGCCTGTTTTCTTTTCATTTAGGACGAGTTCGTCTTTATTTAATACACTCTCCCAAGTGAACCTAGATATGTCAGAATAACGAAGCAGTGTCCTAAATCCAAACTCTATTAATAACGCCATCTGGTAGTTCTGCTCCTTTTGAAAGTACCTATTCAAACGTTTCAATTCGTCAGTGGTTAAATAATCACTGGTTTTTTCAATAGTTGTGGTCATAACATGTGTTTTGGCTAATGTAGAGCCGCAAAGTCGTAAAACCAGCCTTTTACCTCATTTTAAGTCATAAAATCGTGCTAAAACTAGACTATCATTGAATATCAACTAGATGCATGTCTCTTAATAGTATTAACGGACATGGTATAAAAAAGAACCTCCTGACAGTTATCAGGAAGTCACAAACACATATGCCATACAATTTCTCCACTGTGATCAGAGTTGAATATTTATTGGCAATGCACAAATAATTGGAATGCTTGCTGTTATGCAACGGAATCAAATTTAGGATCCCTAGCGAAAGTTGTTTGGCATATCAAAATCAGGGTCAAGGTCAAATAAATGGGTGTTGTCTTGAATATCTATGTCGTTGTATTGATAAAATGACAATATTCCTGAAAGCCAAATACATAGGTCTTTTTTATTCCCACCCACGAAGACTACATCAGTAGCAACACCACTTTTTCTTAGCATCAAATCAATCATCTTGTCTACATATTCAAATGCTCCATCTTCTTTTAGATTTTGTCTGTTATGTGCATTTGCATCCAATACGAAAACCGCCTTCTCTTGATATCTAATTCTTCTTCTATTTCTTCTTTGCATTATTTACTTTAATTAAATGGGTATTCTTTATTTGTTTTTCCTCTTGGAGCGACAAAACATTTTCAGCTAAGGTTCTAAATTGATTTTCATTTATTATCATCAATTTTTTTCTTCTAGGATTTTCATTTGTGAGTGGTACTAATTTCATAATTGTAGTTTATAATAAATACTACGTTGTGATACATTAATACACTTATTTGAAAATAAATTTTTATTGATTGATATTCACGAATGGGATAGTTCTATCACACTCAACATAAACCCGTTTTATGTCCCCAAATTTCGATCATCTTTTCGTTTTCGATACAACCATCGATAGTCGTGAAATACAAAAAATATTTAAAGTATTCCTGTTGGTAGTTTTAACTGTAATTAAAATCTCACGACAAAAAGTGCAGCATTTATATACCATTTCCTAATGAATATTTGGGGAAGAGGGGTTGGCGCGGCATTTGGGGAGTTGGGGTTGGAAGTCGTGAGACTTCGTCTTGGTTCGTTACACTCACCTTTCTGTTGAGGAATTTATTTACCGTACAACTTCTTCTCAACATCAATAACTTTAATTAGCAGCGGATATACCAGTTTATATTCTTCTTCGTCAACTGCATCCCTAAACATATCTAGATTACCTGGTTGAGTATAATTAAAAATTTCTTCCCCTAAACTAGACTTACTGACCAAATCAAATACTAGCTCTTCAAATCTATTAGTTAATAATTGATTCATTGACATATCAGATTTTATTGATGCTCCAGTATCATGTATTGTTTCTTGTATTGTAATATCTGTATTTGTAGTTGTATTAATTGTGTCAGTTGTAGAACTAGTAGATACCTCAGAACTGACAGGTAAGGTGTCAGTTGTAGAACTAGTAGGTGTAGGATTAAAAATATTCTCAACTTGAGTAGATTCCAAAATTGCTTGAGAAAGTATACTATTTCTGAGTTTTCTTGTCAAGATTTTACCTATGCCAGGCTTTACAACTTTTTCAAAATACTCCATTTTCTCTAATGTCTTTATTCTAGTATTTATGGCAGGCCTTGATAGATTTGCTAAAGTACCCAAATGTTTATCACCAGCAAAACATCCTTTAGGTAATTTACATAAAGAATAAATCTCCGCAAGTATAATTCTATTTGCAGCATCTAAATTTTTATCATCAAGAATTTCTTCAGGAATCCATAATCCTTTTCTATTTGTGTTTCCCATTGTATTCCATTTATTAATAAATACTTCAATAATTATAAAAATCCATTGTACACACAAAAAATATGACAAGTATCACAACATTCACCAATATGGAAGTATTTATATTAAAAGAACCCTATGATCAACAAAAAAATAGTTACTAAAAATGAATTCCTAAGACTGCGCCTTGATTCAGTTGAAAAAAATAGATTAGAATTACTTTGCGCAATCACCCGCCGTCAAAAATCCGATATTGTTCGTGAATCTCTCTTTGAGTTGTACAAATTAAAATATCCTGAGTGTTTGAGCTAACGAACGCTCCGCATGGAACATACTAGCAACATTGATTTATTGTTAGCATCCATTATCTAACAACTTCCAAAATTTTCTGGAAATATTTTTTTCAAGGTATCGACCCCCTTACCGAGACTCATTATATATGTAAAAATAAGATGGGGCACCGCAGCAGCTCCTGCATGTTCTCCCTGCAGGCAGGGGTGTTTTTTTTATACTAATTAATCTATTATATAAAGGAATTTATTTTATATGATGAGTAAAAAATAAATTTAAAATTTCTTTGCTCAGATTTTTTTTTACGATTTTTTTTGTGTCTATTTTATTATGGATGAAATTTTTCATCCTATAAAATAAATAAAATAAAACGATTATGGCTAACATTATCGACATTCAACTTACAGTTGAGGGGCAAAGAGAAACCCTTGAAGTGTTCAGAAACTCTTTCGCAGTAATAAACAGTAATGGTGAAGTCAAAGACGTAAATCCAAACCTAGACTTCTCTGTACCTCAGAAACTCCAATCAACTACTGCAACTGAGAGGATAAAGGGGATTGCAAAAAAAAGGCAAGAAATGATTTGGGAGCACTTAATATGTTTCTTTGTTGATGAAGAAGCGAATTACATCCCTTACTCAAAAGTGTCTGAGAATACCGATCTCTACACTTTTACTTATTACTCGAGAGGTGCTCTATCTAGTAAAGTGCCTGTATCATTTGTAGAGCATGCGTCAATGTTATTTGACGACCTTAAATTTTCACTTGTATGTTGCGATGTCTGCAACCACAGCTCTGAAATTTATGCGATCTCTAATGGTGAAATTACTTCATCAAAAGTTGAAAGCGAAATTGAGGATTAGAAAACACGAAATAAAGGGGTAAATAAAAACCTAACAAGGTGCCCCTTTATTTTATTCAAAAAAATAAAATTAAAAATAATAAAATGAAAACATTTAAAATAAAGGTACATAGAGATATTACTACCTATGAGTCAGTAGCGCTTACAGAAGACCAAATTCGAGATTTTAAGATATGGTTAGTTGATGCTATGGGCTGTGAAGAAGATGAATTAAATGAAGACAATTGGGATCCTAATTTATTTAACGATTATTTGGAAGAAGTAGATATTGAAAAAACTATTAACAGAGAAAGATCAGCTACTGAGGTTGATTTTACAAATTAAAAAAATAATTCCCAATACTAGCAACGCTTAGTATAGAATCATCTTAAATTATACCAATTGTCAGAAGGCTATAACAATATTTCAAGGAGTCTTGATACCCTAACCCTACCACAGGTAGCTGAGAAAATTAATGTCAAGGACATTGAAACAGCAAAGAAATGGTTAGTGGAGCGGGGTATCAAAATTCACAAATTCACTAAAAATCAATTTGTATATCAAATCGAGGTGGATAGTCATATTGATAAACCTTATGTACAACAACTAAGAAACAGGTATCCAGATAAATGGAGAGATCGTTACAGGGATGTTGTAAAAGACCTATCCGTATATAACTTAACTATAACGTTATTAGAAGATGAAATATCCCCTGTTCCTGCTGCTAGAGCAACTAGGATAAATAAGAAAGATGAAAAAAGATATAAAGACCTGTTAGAATGAAGAAATTAACACTGCCGAAAAACCCACATAAGGGACTAAAGATATTCTGCAAAACCTGCAGAGTAGACAATCCCAAATGCAAACATTATAGCCGACAGGTATACCGAGTGCGCATTCATGTTCCAGGTAATTCGGACAGCGTTAAAACTAAGGTGCTAGAAGCAACAACATATAATAGCGCTATAATTGAATGTATTGACTTTGAGAAAGAACTAAAATGCAACGGGTATGACAGAACTACCATCACCTTTACTGAATCATCTAACGATTATAGTATTGGTGATGCTCTAGTCAAGTACCGTGAATTCCTATCAGGAGAGTCAAAGTTCGCACACCTTAAAAAGAATGTATCACAGAATCATATTGACGAATGTGTAAGATTTTGTTGGAAATTGGTTGAGAATGTGGCCTTGTCTAAAAATATCAAAAGAATAAGACCAACTGACATCAAAATAGAGGACGTATCCAATTTTTATAAATGGGCTGAGGAATACTATGGTGATAGATCTTTCAATAAATGTTTCATTGCTCTTCGTGCTTTTTTTGAATTCCTAATCGAGATTGAGAATATTGAAATGAAAAATCCATTCAGGAAATTTGTACCAAAATCAGTCACTCCATCTTCCATTGATATTATCACAGAGGAAGAGTTTAATCAGGTCTTAGCAGCCGTTGATACATTCAATCCATTCATAACACTTGGGGGTAAGGGCGAGAAGAAAAACTTGTATAAACCGTATCTAAAGAATGGATTCAAATTATTCCTATTAACTGGTGGTAGACGAGAAGAAGTGGTTGACTTAAAGTGGTCAGACATCTATAGCACACCACAAGGAATTAAACTATTCATCATTGACAACCTGAAAGTAAAGCGGATGAAAAAGAATAATAAGGAATGTAAGAAATACATTGGTATCAATGTTGACCTTGAAGATTTTCTAATCGAATTAGGTATGAATGAAAAGATTGGAACGGACGAATATATATTGTACCCTAATAGAACATCCACCACCAAAACTATCATGACCGATTTGAGTAGAGGATTTTCTCATTACAAGGAAGGTGCAGGTATCAAGAAGGACATTAGTTTAAGCAACCTACGTAAAACCTATTTGACATGGCATCATCAAGTATTAGGTGACGATACAGGATTGGTTAGCTCCCACTCTACCACCCAAGTATTAGAGAAATATTACCTTGACCCAAAGGTGTTAACCGCTGTAGAAATCTCAGCATTAAAGGTTCGTGTATTCGGTAAAAAGTAAAAAACCTCACGCAAAAACTCACGCAAACCTCACGCAGAAGCAACAAAGGACCCACGATTTAACGTAAGTCCTTGATTTTCATGTAGCGAGACCGGGATTTGAACCCGGGACCTCAGGGTTATGAATCCTGTGCTCTAACCAACTGAGCTACCTCGACGAATGGTTATTACCCCTTTTAAGGGGTGGAAAATTTAGTTAAAAATTTTGATAATTAAGGTTTCACTTTAATGCTAAATACTTGATTTGCTTCAAAATAGCCCTCAAAAACATCTCCCTTTAAGGTGGGGCCCACCCCAACTGGTGTGCCTGTATATATTAAGTCACCCGGGTATATCGTAAAGTATTCA
>CAJBLA010000098.1 GCA_903953815.1 uncultured Bacteroidota bacterium
AGGGTCGCCAACTATTTTAATCAATAATGCAGGTTTTTTTTCACCAGGTAATATTCAAGATGAAGCAGATAACGCATTGGAGCAACAAATGGCAGTGAATTTATATTCAGCTTATCATACCACGCGCGCTTTGCTTCCTGCCATGTTAAAAATGGGGAAGGGGCATGTTTTTAATATTTGCTCCATTGCCTCATTGAATGCCTATGCACAAGGGGGTTCCTATAGTATTAGTAAGTTTGCCTTATTGGGGTTCTCCAAAAATTTAAGACTAGAATTAAAAGACAAAGGAATAAAAGTAACCGCGGTTTGTCCAGGGGCTACTTATACCAATAGTTGGAATGGGAGCGGGATTGATCCTATGCGCATCATGGAATCCGAGGATATTGCAAAAATGATTTTTGCAGCTGCACATTTAAGCCCACAAGCAGTAGTGGAAGATATAGTGATGCGCCCGCAAAAAGGGGATTTGTAATTATGCTATCACTTTTACGCTTCTACTACAATTCGTATTTATAATCTTTCAGCACCTTCATCATCAAGATTGATATGCTGACCATTTTCGGTGTTGGCATGCTCTTTTGAAAAACTGGCTCTTGCTTTTTGTGCAATTGCGATTCTTTCAATAATTAAATCAGCGATTAAACCTGCTGCATCCTCATTGGGGTTTTCCTGTAATACTTTTTTTAGCTTTGCCTCAGACACATCAATGCGATAAAGTAATTGCACTACTTTAGAAAAATCGTGATTGATAAACTCATTCAAGTAATCAATTAATTTTTCTTTTGAATAGGTTTCTAAAGTAAGTAGCGATAATTCCATTAGTTAAATTTTTCTATCACACCTAAGCTAAACAAGGCGAAGTCGTATTTTACAGGATCCTTAGGTGCTAAAGTTCGTAAATATTGTGTTAATTCCATAGCGGCAATCCAATCGGTTTGTTTTCGTTGCAGAATGCCAAGGGAGCGAGATACTCTTGCTACGTGCACATCTATCGGGCAGATCAATTGTGCCGGTTGTATGGATTTCCAAATGCCAAAATCAACGCCCTGTTGGTCGTGTCGAACCATCCATCTTAAATACATATTAAGGCGTTTGCAGGTGGAACCAGATTGGGGGCTGGCTATATGTTTTTTAGTTCGATGTGGCGCATCATCCAATGAAAAAAAGTATTGCTGAAAATGAGCTAGACCATCTTCCACATTATTTATTGGCTTACCTGTGATTTGATGGGTGAAAAATGCAGTTTCTAAACTAAGCTGCTTTGCATAGTGCTGTTTGAAAAATTCAATGGTATATAATAAATCGGTATCGTTATAAGTACGATGAACAAAGCCAATTAATTTTTTTAAATCCTTGTCTTGGTAGCTGGTACAAAAGTCATAGGGCGCATTATCCATACGCTGCAATAATTCTTTACTTTTATTAATGATGGTGGTTCTATTTCCCCAAGCAAAAATGGCGGCAAAAAATCCAGCAATCTCAATATCTTGTTGCTTTTTAAACTGATGTGGAATACAAATAGGATCTTTTGCTATAAAATCAAGCTTATTGTATTGCTTTACTTTTTGATCTAATATTTTTTTAATCTCTTGCTGGGTATTCACTTGCTCTATTGTCCTTTTCTAAATGGATGCTATATTTAAATTGATATTATATTGATATAGCGCCTATAATTATTTTATCCAATAGCGTGTGCTAAGTCGGCGATGATATCTTCTGCATCTTCAATGCCCACACTCAATCGAATTAACCCATCGGCTAACCCATTGGCAATTCTTTGCTCACGGGGAATGGAGGCGTGCGTCATGCTTGCTGGATGATTGATAAGTGATTCAACACCACCCAAACTTTCTGCCAATGAAAATATCTTTGTACTTGATAAAACTTTTGTTGCAGCAGCGATGCTATCATCCTTTAAGGTAAAGCTCATCATACCGCCAAAGCCACGCATTTGTCTTTTCGCAATGTCGTGATTTGGATGGTCAGTAAAACCACACCAGTATACCTTTGCTACTTTTGGATGTTGGCGTAAATAAGCAGCCACTTTTTCTCCGTTCTCGCAATGTCTTTGCATTCGTACATGTAAAGTTTTGATTCCTCTTAAAACTAAAAAGCAATCCTGCGGTCCCGGAACGGCACCTGTACTTTTTTGTATAAAATAGAGTTGATCGCGCAAGGCTTCATCATTCATCACTAAACATCCTTGTATAACATCACTATGGCCGCCTAAATATTTTGTAGCAGAATGCATGACAATGGTGGCGCCATCATCCAATGGATTTTGTAAATAGGGCGAAGCAAAAGTATTATCTACACAAACCATACAATTGTGTTTTTTACCGATAGCTGCAACAGCTGCAATATCTGTAATATTCATCAGTGGATTCGTAGGCGTTTCCACCCAAATCAGTTTGGTAGCGGGTGTTACGGCATTGGCAACATTATCTGCATTAGAAGTGTCCACATAGATAAATTTAATGCCCATTTTTTCATGCACTTTTGAAAACAAACGAAATGAACCACCATACATATCATGTGCAGCAATTACTTCGTCACCCGGAACTAATAAGCGCATCACCGCATCGGTTGCAGCAACACCACTCGCAAAAGCCAAACCAAATTTTCCATTTTCAATCACTGCAAATGCTTCTTCCAAGGCAAAGCGCGTTGGGTTTTGACTTCGAGCATACTCATAACCCTTATGTACACCTGGCGCGGATTGCACATAGGTGGAGGTTTGGTAGATGGGCGTCATGATCGCGCCTGTACTTGGATCAGGATGCGCACCTGCGTGTATGAACTTGGTTCCTAAATTATTTTTATTGCTCATTTTATCAACTGTTTTTATATTTTACTACTACAATGTCCCTTGGTTGGTTTCAATTAATTATTATACGATGGTATTCCCTCTTTTAAACATCCGGTAGGAAAATACTGTTGGTATTATTACCATAATAAATGTGATACTAAAAAATACAATAAACCCTGCCATATTCGGTATTAACAAAGCGGCAATCACTTGCGCAATCCCACCATACATCCATATTTTACCTGCTACCTTATGTGTTTCATTCCAGTTATCTTCATTTTCTAAAGTCCAAGGAAGTTTAAATCCAGCAAAATAGTTTTGATGAATTTTTGGCATGTACCAACCAAATCCAGCAAAAAAAAGTCCTAATGCAGGAAGTAATAATTTTCCAATAGCAATGGAATGGTTACTTGCAGAAAAAATAATAATAAAACTGATCAGGCTTAAAAAAGCAACAGTAAATAATGCAAATTTTTTGTACAACCCATCATCCGCTGCTTTGTATCTTTTTGGATCAAAACTTTTAAGATTTGATAACAGCACAAATACAAACAATCCTACCACTGCCATGATTCCTGGCCCTAAAAAAATACTGTCTTTACCGCCATAGGCATCCGCTTCCCCTTTGATATTAAAGTGGGTAGGGATGGTATCAGGTAAGCTTGGGTAAACATAGGCCGCATATGCAAAAGGGGCAGCTATTAACAATAATGCTAAAACTAGATTTTTGGTACTGTCTTTCATAGGTATGAATTGTACCACAAGGTACTATTTATGGCTAAAAAAATTTACTTTTGCTTCAAATTCAAACAAATGAGCAAAGGACCTGTTTCTCAATTTATTGAGCATCATTATAGACACTTTAATGCTGCTGCTTTAGTGGATGCCGCTAAAGGATATGAAACCCATTTATTAGAAGGTGGAAAAATGTTGGTGAGTTTGGCCGGTGCTATGAGTACTGCTGAATTAGGAATTAGTTTGGCGGAAATGATTCGTCAGGATAAAATTGCCATCATTAGTTGTACTGGCGCCAACTTGGAGGAGGACGTGATGAACCTAGTAGCGCATAGTCATTATAAGCGTGTTCCTAACTATCGTGATTTAACACCACAGGATGAGTGGGATTTATTAGAGAATCATTATAACCGTGTTACAGATACTTGTATTCCTGAAGAAGAAGCTTTCAGAAGATTACAAAAGCATATTGTGAAGTTTTGGAAACAAGCAGAAGCAAAAGGCGAGCGTTATTTTCCGCATGAATTTATGTATCAAGTTATTTTGAGCGGCGAGCTAGAACAATATTATGAAATTGATCCAAAGGATAGCTGGATAGTGGCTGCTGCTAAAAAGAATATTCCAATTGTGGTACCAGGTTGGGAAGATAGTACCACCGGAAATATTTTTGCGAGCTATGTAATTAAAAATGAATTAAAAGCAAGTACGGTTAAAAATGGTATTGAATATATGGTGGAACTTACTGAGTGGTACCGTGCGAATAGTGGTGGCAAGGGGGTAGGTTTTTTCCAAGTGGGTGGTGGTATCGCAGGCGATTTCCCGATTTGCGTAGTACCGATGATGTACCAGGATTTAGAATGGCATGATGTTCCGTTTTGGAGTTACTTCTGTCAAGTAAGTGATAGCACTACTTCCTATGGTTCTTATTCAGGAGCAGTTCCCAATGAAAAAATTACCTGGGGTAAATTAGATATTCATACGCCTAAGTTTATTGTGGAAAGTGATGCTACCATTGTAGTGCCATTGATATTTGCTTATATACTTGGGCAATAGTTATAAAAACGCCCTTCATATAAATGGAATGCCCCCAAAAAGTTAGAACTTAATGGGGGCATTTTAATATTATTTAATTGGACTTAGAAAGAAATACAATTATTTGACGAACATTGAACGAAGTGAGCGGAGCCGAAAATAATTCCGTATTTTTTCTAAGTTCAATGGTTATCTCGATTGCATATTCAATTTCAAATCTCTCTTCAACATATCCTCTCTTTGTATCATTTCACATGCAGTGTGATAAATCATCAACAC
>CAJBLA010000099.1 GCA_903953815.1 uncultured Bacteroidota bacterium
CCTCATTTTTAAGTTGGTGTTTGAAGCAGTCATATTTAAAGTGCGTGCAAAAATGGGCATTTCAGTAGTGCCTTCTAATGATAGTTTTTCAAGTACCGATGAATTACCCACGCTATAGGATATAATAAGTTTATCTTGAAAGTGATAAAGCCCTTTATACTGTGCCCAAGTTCGAGGTAGTGGCCCAAATCTTCTATTATCTACTGCTTTAAAACGCGGATCAACAAATGAACCATTTGCGGGGTTTGCCCAACTAGGACTTACTGGTGTTGCATATTGAAGTTCTCCAATAGTGCGTGGTGAAATATTATGTTGCCCATTAAAAAGAATTCCTTCCCAGTCAATAAAACCTTTGCCTGTCCATGCGCCTGCGATTCGCATCAAATCATGATCAAAAATCATCCAAGCTTTACCTGCGGCAATACCACCTGGGCCTTCATCTAAACGAACCCCAATTCCTTTGTACGCGAAATTGGCATTCACCAAATTTTCATCTTTTAATGGAGAAGGGGCACCTGAGATTTCTCTTGGTTTAGCATTGGCTTCAACTAATTCATAGGTATTGATTAAAAAGTTTCCATAATCCATTTCTAACCAACCTTCTTTTTTAATGCTACTCGGCCCTTTGGATTTACCGACAGGTAAACTTGCTAAGTAATTTGAATCAATATTAAAGTAAGCCGCTTTATTTTGTTTCAATATAAATTCTTCTCTAATGTAATGAATGACATTGTATTTTTCAGTAGGGGTTAATGCCGTTTGAGGAGGCATTCCACCATAACCTCGCGTTAAAGTTAGGTATATGGCATAGGGGTCTTTACCTACTTTAAAGCTGTCCTTCCAATATTTGAATGCAGTAGGTAAGGAACCTTCCTGTTTGGGTGTGCCATGACAATTAATACAATTACTATTGTATATTTTTTTTCCATCCATGAAGGCTTCCTCTTGATTGCGTTGTATGGTGTTTAGTATTCCTTTATGGTCAATGTCTTTTTCATATGCGGGTAACATGGATTCATCCATGGTGAATGCAACGTTTGGAGGTGTATAGGAATTGTTATTACATGCAGCAACTATAATAATCAGGTAGCTAAGTAAGATAAGAAGCTTTTTATTTTTCATTGCCATAAGAGGAGCGTTTATATTCGTATTTGAAAATGGTCAACTTTATCTTACTAAATATACTATTTTTTTTAGTCATAGTAAATTTTATAGTCATGTATAAATTGGATCCTTTGCGTACTTCAAGGTTAAAACGACTTATTGATATCATCTAAATCAACAAATATTATATATATTTAAACAGTTTATAAAGTGCGGTTAAACCCTGAGTCGTTTATTATGAAAAATAGAATAAAAATCATTTCACTATTGGTATTGTTATTACAATATTCAAACATGCAAGCGCAGAATTGGGCACCAGTTCCAGGTCAAATAATGACAAAATGGGCCAATGCGGTTACCCCAGAAAATGTTTGGAAGGAATATCCAAGGCCACAATTGGTTCGTAGGGATTGGCTTAATCTAAATGGGTTATGGGATTTTGAAATTACAGATCGAGATACCAATAAATATAATATTGCGTATGCTCGAAAAATTTTAGTTCCATTTTGTGTTGAGTCAGCGCTATCAGGAATTAAAGAAACCATTACGGGCAAGCAGCAAATGATGTATCGACGTTTTTTTACCATTCCTTCCAAGTGGCATCAAAAAAAATTATTACTGCATTTTGAAGCCGTGGATTATGAAACCAAACTATGGGTGGATGGAAAATATGTTGGTATGCATAAAGGTGGATATGATCATTTTCAATTTGATATTACTGGTTTTTTAAGTGATGCGGAAAAACATGAGATCAAATTAGTGGTTTGGGATCCTACCAATGAAGGGTCACAACCCATTGGTAAGCAAGCATTGCCTGCTATCAGAAATGTAACAAAGTATACCGCTACAAGTGGCATCTGGCAAACGGTATGGTTGGAACCCATCAATGAGGCATCGATTGAAAGTATAAAAATCATTCCCAATATTGATAACGCAACTGTTTCATTGCAAACAAATATGATGGGTGCAACGCAAGGAGCAGCTATAAAAATTCAAGCATTTGATCATGGCAAGGAGGTGGCTAATATAATGACTTCAGTGGGGGAACTTATTACTTTAAAATTAAAACAGCCAAAGTTGTGGAGCCCTACAAATCCTTTTTTATATGATTTAAAATTGACTTTAATAAAGGAGGGTAAAGTTGTGGATGAGGTAAGCAGTTATTTTGGGATGCGTAAAATATCAATGGCGCGTGATCAGGAAGGTTATATGCGTATTTTTTTAAATAATGAAATCATCTACCAACTTGGGCCACTAGACCAAGGGTATTGGCCAGATGGTATTTTAACCCCTGCATCAGATGAAGCCTTGCGCTATGATATTGCCTATTTAAAAAAGATTGGTGCAAATATGGATCGTATGCACATGAAAGTACAACCTGAAAGGTGGTATTATCACTGTGATCAATTAGGTATATTAGTTTGGCAGGATATGGTGAGTCCAACCAAATTTATTGCTGCGAAACCCAATTCGAATCCTAGTGATTTTGAACTAGAACAAAATTTAACCGTCGATCAATTGTACAATCATCCATCTATTATTCAATGGGTGTTGTTTAATGAAAGTTGGGGGCAATATGACACGGAAAGATTAACTGCTGCTTTAAAAGCCAAGGATCCTTC
>CAJBLA010000100.1 GCA_903953815.1 uncultured Bacteroidota bacterium
CAAGATATTTATCACACAAATCCTGCGACTATTGCACCTAATGCTTTAGCAGTAGAGGCTTTAGCCATCATGGAACAAAAAGACATCAGCCAATTAATTGTTGCTGATAATTATCAATATATAGGCATGATTCACATTCATGACTTAATGAAAGAAGGAATTTTATAAAATTAACGAGCCATTCAGTGTGTTTAATTGCACACTAATAAAATAATTAAAGTAGGTATGAAAAATAAACATCATTATGTTGCAATCATGGCTGGGGGTATTGGAAGCAGATTTTGGCCTATGAGTAGAACCTCATTTCCAAAGCAATTTTTAGATGTGTTGAATACGGGTAAAACATTAATTCAATGGACCTATGATCGCTATACAAAATTCATTCCAGAAGAAAATATATTCATAGTGACTTCAGAGGAATATGTTGACATTGTAAAAAAACAATTACCCAACCTTCCTGTTGAAAATATTTTAGCAGAGCCTAGCAAAAAAAATACAGCACCCTGTATTGCCTATATCTCATTTAAGTTGGCGCAAATTGATCCAGCAGCTTGTTTTATTGTGGCGCCTAGTGATCACTTAATTTTAGAAGAGGCTAATTTTGAAAAAATTAGTTTGCAAGCACTTGACTTTGTAGACAATATAAAAGCCTTAGCAACACTAGGTATAAAACCAACCCACCCAAATACAGGTTATGGCTATATACAATATGAAGGACTTGAAGTAGCCCAAGGAATTTATAAAGTAAAAACATTCACGGAAAAACCTGATTTGGAAATTGCAGAATCCTTTTTAGCAAGTGGTGACTTTTTATGGAACGCAGGTATTTTTGCTTGGAAAGTAACTACGATACTTGCTGCTTTTGAAAAAAATCAACCAGAGATGTATGAATTGTTTGATCAAGAAAAACAGCATTTTAATACGCCTGAGGAAGCAAAAGCTATTCAAAAAATATATCCGCAGTGTACCAACATCTCTATTGATATAGCGATCATGGAAAAGGCAGACAATGTATTTGTGATTCCATCTAGTTTTGGTTGGAGCGATTTAGGTACCTGGAATAGCGCATATGACAATATTGAAAAGGATTATTTTGGTAATGCGGTAGCGTCTGATAACGTGATTGTGATTGATGCCACTAAATGCATGATTAACGCACCTAAGGATAAATTGGTGGTGGTGCAAGGTTTGGATGATTTTATTATTGTAGATACCAAAGACGTATTGCTCATTTGCAGCAAAGAAAAAGAACAATCCATAAAAGAATATGTAGCTGAAGTAAAGAGACATAAAGGGGATAAGTACATTTAACCTATTATTTAAAACCTACCTTAGCGAAACACAAAATTGCTTAATTAAAAGTACCCCCCATGGCAACCATCATCAGCGGAACAGGCAGTTATATACCGAGCATCATAAAAACAAACCTAGCATTTGCTGAAAACACATTTTATGGAGAGGATGGCGTGTTAATTAAAACACCCAATGCAGAAATAGTTGAGAAATTTAAAGATATCACTGGAATTTACGAGCGTAGGTATGCGGAAGAAAACATGAATACCTCTGCAATGGCAAGTAAAGCAGCCGAATTAGCGATTAAAGATGCAGGTATTGATCCAGAGACCATTGATCAAATTATTGTAGCGCACAATTTTGGGGACGTATTACCAGGCACTATTCAAACAGATACCATTCCGGCACTTGCTTCAAGGGTAAAGCACCAACTAGGCATTAAAAATCCGAATTGTGTGGCTTATGATATTTTATTTGGTTGCCCAGGATGGATACAAGGTGTGATACAAGCCGATTCATTTATTAAATCAGGTATGGCAAAGCGTTGCTTAGTGATTGGTGCGGAAACATTAAGCAGAGTGGTAGACAGTCATGACAGAGATAGCATGATATTTAGTGATGGCGCTGGCGCATGTATTGTAGAAGTGGATACAAATACCAATAGTGGTATTTTAGCATCAAGTGTACAAAGCCATTGTGTAGACGAAGCCTACTTTTTATACTTGGGAAAATCATATCATCCAGAAGGGGACGAGGCAACAAGGTATATTAAAATGAAGGGTAGGAAAGTGTATGAGTATGCGATCAAAAATGTGCCCTTAGCCATGAAGGAATGTATTGAGAAAGCGGGCGTAGATATACATGATGTAAAAAAATTCTTTTTACACCAAGCCAATGAAAAAATGGATGAAGGCTTTATTAAGGCCTTGTATAAATTATATGATATAAGAATAGTTCCAGAAAATGTAATGCCCATGAGTATTCATGATTTGGGAAATAGTTCAGTAGCCACCATCCCTACTTTATATGATTTAGTTAAAAGGGGTAAATACAAGGAACACCAGTTACATAAAGGTGATATTGTCATTTTTGCATCCGTGGGCGCTGGTATGAATATCAATGCTATTTGCTACCGCGTATAATTAGTCGCTAATACCCTCTTACATTTTTACCTTCCATATAATTCACAAAGGCTTTGTTACAAACCTTATTGCCACCTGGTGTAGGATAGTTACCTGTAAAATACCAATCACCCGTATTCGTAGGACAACATAAATGCAAATCCTCAATGGTTTGATAGATCACTTCCACTGGAATATTAAAGTTTTCTGGGGTAATCAACTGCGCAATTTTATCTGAAATTTCCTCGGGTGTAAATGGCTTATATAATTGACGTACCACATTTTCAGTATGTAATTCACCTTTGGCTTCAAGGGCTTTTATTTTTTGTAATACATCCGTAATTACATTTGACTTGCCTGTTTCATTGAGCAAAGCGATGACTGCTCTAAAAGCAATAAAGTCACCCATTTTGCTCATGTCAATTCCATAACAATCAGGGTACCTAATTTGTGGCGCAGATGAAACTACAATAATTTTTTTTGGGGACAAACGCGCGAGCATTTTAATAATACTTTCCTTTAGTGTAGTACCACGAACAATACTATCATCAATGACTACCAATGTATCTTCATCTTTACGAACGGTGCCATAAGTAATATCATATACATGCTGTACCATTTCATTTCTGTTGGCATCATCTGTAATGAAGGTTCTTAACTTAACATCCTTAATCGCTATTTTTTCCTGTCTTATTTTTCGATTCACCATGGCTTCCAGTTTTTCTGGATCCACCTCATTTCCCCAACTCAAAATACGCTCCACCTTAATTTTATTTAAGTATTCCTCCATACCTTTTACTAAACCATAAAAAGCAACTTCAGCGGTATTGGGTATATAGGAGAAAATGGTGTTTTTCAAATCCTTTTCAATGCGATCTAATACTCTAACACTTAAATGATTGCCCAAGGCAATTCTTTCACGATAAATTTTTTCATCGCTACCTCTTGAAAAATAGATACGCTCAAACGAGCAAGCCCTTCTTTCCTTGGGAGCAACTATTTGTTCAATGGTATATTTGCCATGATCATCAACAATCAATGCCATCCCTGGCATTAACTCTAATACTTCATTTTCAGCAACATTAAAAGTAGTTCGTATAGCAGCACGCTCACTCGCAGCTACAATAACTTCATCATCAATATAATAATAGGCAGGTCGAATGCCATGCGCGTCACGCATTATAAAGCTATAGCCATTCCCCAACAAACCACCCACGGTAAATCCACCATCAAATAAAGGAACTGCATTTTTTAATACATTCACAATATTTGGATTGTTTGGATTGATATGTTCTTCCTTCTCTAAAAAATAATGCACCACTTCCATCATCGCAGCCAAATCACTTTCTTTTTCAAAAGTGCCCGGCGTTACATTGATGTGTTGGTATAACTCTTCTGTATTGACTAAATTAAAATTTCCCGCAAGTGCTAAATTTTTAGCAGGGACCAAATTCCTTTTTATAAACGGATGACAAAATTCAATATTGTTTTTTCCTTGTGTACCATACCTTAAATGTCCCAATAATATTTCACCCATAAAAGGCAAGTGCCCTTTCATTAATCCTGGATGTTTGGTAATGTCTGGTTGAAATTTTTCGAGCTCTTGAATTTCTATACCAATTTTGTAAAATAAATCAGCAATGGGTTGTTGTGCGTTGCTACGCAAACGATATAAAAAAGGATTCCCCGGTTCAATATTTAATTTTAAAGTGGCTAATCCTGCCCCATCCTGCCCGCGGTTGTGTTGCTTTTCCATCAAAAGATACAGCTTATTTAAGCCGTAGGTTACCGTTCCTCTTTTTTGAAGATAATAAGAAAAGGGCTTTCTTAAACGAATGTAAGCAAGGCCACATTCGTGTTTGATCTCATCACTCATGATGTATAAATATTAATACACTTTTTCTGTTATAATTGCATCCGCCACTTTTGCCCAATC
>CAJBLA010000101.1 GCA_903953815.1 uncultured Bacteroidota bacterium
AATATGATAAATAAATGCATCTAAATTTCGTTCGCCTACTTCTTTTGGATCCTTCATGCGTAAACTACCTGCAGCGGCATTTCGAGGATTGGCAAGTGGTGCTTGTTGCTTTAGTTTTAATTTTTCATTAAATGCAGCAAATGAATTTTTACTCATAATCACTTCACCTCTAATTTCAATTTGCTTTATGCCATAATCCGCTAAAGGAATACTTAAAGGAATTGATTTGATCTGTTTGATGTTTTGAGTGATATCTTCTCCTGCAACGCCATCCCCTCTGGTGCATGCCCTAACAAGTAAATCATTTTCATACACCAATGAAATACTCGCACCATCAAATTTTGGTTCAACACAATAAGTTAATTTTTCATTCCCAGCGCCTTCTATTGCCTTTCGATCAAAATCAATTAAGTCAGCTGCATTATAACTATTTTCCAAACTTAACATGGGCACCAAATGCGGAATGGTAACAAAGCTGGCATTCAAACTATTGCCTACTCTTTGACTTGGCGAATCGGGCGTGATCAATGAAGTATTTGCTGACTCGATGGAAATTAATTGCTGGTATAATTGATCATACTCGTAATCACTTATTAAAGGTTCATTCAAAACATAATATTGGTACTCATTGAATTTTAATAGCTTTTTTAAACTATCCAATTCAATGGTATGTGGATTTGTTAAGTATTCTTTGGCTAAGGCCTGAAATGCGATAATTTGATCTTTGGGGTACATGAGGTAAAATGTCTGCTAAAATACAAATAGTTTTAATCTTTTATTTCGTATTTTGGGACTATAATTCCAATTTGTGAATCGGGCCGTTGTTGGGCAATAAAAAATGATCATTTCTAGTATGAATTTGAACAAAAAAGATGCCATAAAGCTGGTACAAACCTATCCAACAGTTCCATTAACCGTGGATTGTGTCATTTTCGGGTTTGACGATAATTCGTTAAAGGTGCTTACCATTAAAAGTGATTTACCGCAATATGATGAAAAGCTATCCTTACTTGGAGACACTATTTTATCAGCAGAGGATTTAGATAATGCAGCAAATCGTGTTTTATTGGAACGAACAGGTATGCAAGACGTTTATTTGGAGCAAGTGCATACATTTAGCAAGCCTGATCGACATCCTGGAGGAAGGGTGGTTACTGCGGTTTATGCGTCCTTGCTTAATATCAAACACCATGAATTGAAAATTTTGGAGAATGAATTAAGTTGGCATGTGGTAAAAGATATTCAAGAGATGGCTTTTGATCATAAGGAAATTTTGGACTTGTGCCATACCTGGTTACAAAAGCGAATTCAAGAACACCCTTTGGCGTTTAATTTATTGCCTGTGAAATTTTCATTAAGGCAGTTGCAAAATGTATATGAAGCAATTTTAAACACGTCCTTGGACAGACGAAATTTTAGAAAGAAGTTTGCAAGTATGGGCTTCTTAATTGATATTAATGAAATGGAAACACAAGTGACACATCGGCCAGGCAAATTGTATTCCTTTGACTTTAAAGCATACCAATTGCGGAAGAAAAATTGGTTTGGCATAGATTTTTAAAAAAGGTGTAGGCTTGCCTATAATTTGATACCTTTATGCACTAATTAAACGAGGCTTTATTATGTTATATTCAATGACAGGGTACGGAAGGGCAGAGGCGATATTAAAGGACAAGACATGCTTAATTGAAGTGAAGTCCTTGAATGGAAAACAGTTTGATGTTCGTTTGAATTGTCCCTCCTTGTTAAAGCCGTATGAAGTTGAAATCAGAAACAAATTGAATGAGACGTTATTTAGGGGTAGTGTAGAGTGTTCAATATCGATAAAATCTAATGGCGTTAATAAGCCAGTAAGTGTCAATAAAGAATTAGCTAAATCGTATTATCAACCCATCATGGAATTGGCCAATGAATTAGGCATTGGTACTGAAAATATTTTAAGTACCATTTTAAAAATGCCAGATGTCGTTTCTTCTTCAAATGAGGTGTTGACGGAAGAAGACTGGAAATTTATTTTCGATTTATTACATCAAGCCATTCAGCATTTAATTAAACATAGGGCAGAGGAAGGAAAATCTATTGAAAAAGATTTACTTGAAAAAATTATCGCCATTGAAGCGCAGCAAGCGGTCGTTGAAATTCATGAACCGAATCGTCGTGAAAAAATTAAGGACGGCATGGTTAAATTGTTAGAGCAGCATGTGGGTACTGATAAATATGACCAAAATAGATTAGAGCAAGAGTTGATTTATTATATTGAAAAAATAGATATTTCAGAGGAGCGTGTTCGTTTAAAAAATCATTGTGATTATTTTAAAACGATGCTCAATGATGGGGATCCATGTAAGGGTAAAAAATTATCTTTTATATTACAAGAAATAGGAAGGGAAATAAATACCACTGGCTCAAAGGCAAATGATGTAGCTATTCAAAAGGCGGTCATTATGATGAAGGACGAACTTGAAAAAGCAAAAGAGCAAATTTTAAATGTGTTGTAAGATGGCAGGCGTTAAAATCTATATTTATATTTTACTTGTTTTATTTATAACAAGTTGCGAACCTATTCAATTATATGAACAAACGACTACTTATCCTACACATGAATGGTCGAGTAAGCAGGTAAATAATTACCAATTTAATATTACGGACACCACTTCCTTATATAAAATTTATTTTGTGATCAGGCATCATAATGCATATCATTATAAAAATATTTGGTTGCAGGTAAGCACAAAGTCCCCTGCAGATACAGCAGTAGCCCAAACACTTAATTTGCAATTAGCTGATGATCAAAAAGGCTGGTTGGGCGTAGGTATGGATGATATTTTTGACCAACGTATTCCTATCAATGCAACACCCACAAAATTAAAGCTAGGTATATATAATTTTAGTTTGCAACATACCATGAGAGAGGATCCGTTGTTGGGTGTTTTGGCTACTGGCTTACGTGTTGAAAAAGTGCATTTATGAAAATGAGATGGTTTAATATCAGCAAATTAAAGTTTGTCAATTTTATTTATTGGGTTTTTCTTACCTATATGATTGCCGCGTTTATTTGGTGGTATGTTTCCTTGGAAAAGCAAAATAGTGAAATTGCAACAGTTAAATTTCAATCTATTCGAACAGACGACCCAGCTTTATATGAAAAAGTAAAAGCTATTGAAGCATTTGAGGTAAGAAAAACAAAACAATATATTTACGAAGGAGTCACCTTTCTTTTTTTATTTTTATTAGGAGCGATTTATGTTTACAGGTCTTTATTAAAGCAGCTAAGATATTCTAATCAGCAACAAAATTTCATGATGGCGGTAACACATGAATTAAAAACGCCTATTGCCATTACGCAGTTGAATATTGAAACTTTACTTAAAAGAGAGTTAGATCCAGCACAGAAAAAAATGCTCATTGAGAATACCTTAAAGGAAACACACCGTTTAGATGCGCTTTGTAACAATATTTTATTAGCCTCGCAGTTAGATATGGGTAAGTATGAATCTAATATGCAACTCATAGATTTGTCTGACCTTATTCAAAAGTTAATTCATTCCTTTCAAGAGCGATTTGAACAACGAAAATTAATTATAACGGTTACCCCTTCTGTTTTTATACAAGCAGAACCATTACTGATTCAGTTATTGCTCAATAATTTATTGGACAATGCCCATAAATATTCAACGATTGCTACTCCGATTACGGTGTTACTGACAACCCAAGAAAATCAAATACAATTAATGATTAAAGATGAAGGAGTAGGTATTCCAATGGAAGAGCGTGATAAAATATTTGAAAAATTTTACCGTATAGGAGATGAGTCCACCAGAACAACAAAGGGCACTGGTTTAGGTTTGTATTTGTGTAAAAAGATCAGCGAATTTCATCAGGCAACAATTAACGTAGAAGCGAATATGCCCAACGGCAGTGTTTTCAAAATAAATTTTCCAATATCATGAGTACCCAAAAGCATACCATTTTACTGGTGGAAGATGAGCAGCATTTGCATGAGGCACTTAAGTTAAATTTATCGTTGGAAGGATATGACGTTAGCTCTGCTTATGATGGACCCAAAGCTTTACAGCAAATTCAGGGTGCCAGTTTTGATTTAATTATTTTAGATATTATGTTACCTGGTATAGATGGATATTCAATTATTGAAACTGTTCGGATACATAACAATAATACCCCAATTTTAATTTTAAGTGCAAAAAATACAAGTGCTAATCGAGTACAAGGATTAAAGATTGGAGCGGATGACTACATGACGAAACCTTTTAATTTGGAAGAACTTTTATTGAGGGTATCTAAATTAATCCAAAAATCAAGCGTGAATAGTGTAGTTCAAAATACTTTTGAGCAATATTCTTTTTCGGGTAATACTGTACACTTTAGTTTACTCGAAGCCACATTGTATAATGGTGAAAAGATCAATTTAACCAAAAAGGAAGCCATGCTGTTAAAGTTATTGATTGAAAATAAAAATACCATTATTACAAGGGAGCGGATATTACAAAGTGTATGGGGGTATAATGTATTTCCCAATACACGTACCATTGACAATTTTATTCTAAATTTTAGAAAATATTTCGAATTAGACAGCAAATCACCTTTGCATTTTATCTCCATCCGGGGGATAGGCTATAAATTTCAAGATTAATCAGTAGGGATGCAATCTGGGGGCCTTTTTTTCGTTAATACTTGTAGTTAAACTACTAGCATGTCATTGTCGTCCATTAAAGATTTTTTAGAACCTATTAATATCGCTCATATATCCAATGATGAGGGGTATCGCGATACGCAGCTAGGAAAGCATATTAAAGTAAACGAGGGGAGCCTACCTGATATAATTGAGGCAGATATAGTCATTATTGGGGCAGGAGAATGCAGGGGTGCTGGCCATGCTTTACATGGGCATACTGCCGCAAATGCGATTCGGGCTGCCTTGTATGATTTGTACTATTGGCATGCACAGGTCAATGTAGTGGATATTGGAAATGTGAAAATTGGACAAAGTATACAAGATAGCTACGCGGCTCTTCGGACGGTGATATCTGAATTGCTTTTGCAGAATAAAAAAGTTGTAATTATTGGCGGGGCACATGATTTAACCCTTGCACAATATCATGCCTATACATCCATACCCACTTTAGTAAATGCGGTTGTGGTGGATGCGAAAATTGACTTGGACTTGGAGGCGCGCTTACCTAGGGATCATTTTTTAGAAGAATTATTTACTGGCTTACCCAATCATTTGAATCATTATAGTCATATAGGTTTTCAAAGTTATTTTATGCATCCGCATATGTTGGAAACGATTGATAAACTAAGGTTTGATTGTTTTAGATTAGGAAAGGTTCGGGAAGGTATTGAGGAAATGGAACCTGTCATCAGGGACAGTCACATGCTAAGTTTTGATATTAGTGCAATTCAAAATGCACAAGCGCCTGCAAACTTAATTACACCGAATGGCTTTAATGGCGAAGAGTCCTGTACCTTAATGCAGTATGCGGGAATGAGTTGGAAAACAAGTACTATTGGATTGTTTGGTTATCAAGCTGAACTAGATGTAAACAACATGACTGCCATACAAATTGCGCAAATGTTTTGGTACATTATGGATGGGTTACAAAAAGGTAAAAAAGAAGCACCATTAACGGAATCGGATAGGTTTAAAGAATTTCATATTGCATTCTCGGATATCGAAACTAATTTTTTACAAAGCAAGAGCACGGGCAGATGGTGGATGCAAATGCACAATAATGAATGGGCGCCTTGTAGTTACAAAGATTATTTAGTAGCTTCCAATAACGAAATTCCAGAAAGATGGTTAAGGGCCTTAGAAAGAGAGTAGTTACTCCTTTACATTTATTATCAATTGTATTGATTGTTGTATTAAGTGCGTGTAGTATACAAAAAGCGCAAAAAACATTATTACAAACCACTGCGCTCAAAGGGGCACATGTCGGTATTGCAGTATATAATGATACCAAGCAATCTTGGATTGATCAATACCAAAGTGATCATTATTTTACTCCCGCTAGTAACACTAAAATTTTAGCTACTTATGTAGGACTAAAATACTTGGGTGATTCCTTGCCAGGATTTAGCATGGCTGAAAATGCAGATACCTTATTTTTAACCCCTTTGGGAGATCCAAGTTTTTTACATCCCGACTTTACGTATCAACCGGTGGTTGAGTTGATTAAAAATACAAAAAAGCAAGTGGTGATTCAGCCAACAAAAGCCAATGACCAATTTGGACATATGGGCAATGGCTGGGCTTGGAACGATTATGGCGAGGATTATCAGCCAGAAAGAAGCCGTATGCCAATTTATGGTAATGTGGTACATTTTTATCAAGGCAATGGAAAATTGGCCATTAAGCCGTTTACTTTTTTTAAGGATATCACTGATATAAGCACTGTTTATCAAAAAAACTGGACGCGAAAATTAGTAGGGAATCAGTTTTATACCGATGGTCAAAAAAATACTGCTCCTTATTTTCAGGTTCCTTTTGATTCGTATTTTGAACCCAATTTGCCCCTGTATTTACTTCAAGATACTTTAAAAGTAAAACTAAATATAGGAGATGATTTTTCGAGATTAAAGCAACATATTGTTAAAACAGTTCCTACAGATTCTTTGTTAAAAATAATGATGCGCCGTAGCGATAATTTTTTTGCAGAACAAGTTTTATTAATGGGATCACAGCAATTGTTGGGTAAGATGGATGATGCTGCTTTTATTGATACCCTGCTTAAAACCGAATTTTCCCAACTGCCACAAAAAATGCGTTGGGTGGATGGAAGTGGATTAAGTAGGTATAATTTAAATACACCTGAGAATTATGTTGCCATATTGAAAAAGATGCAAGATGAATTTGGACAAAAGCGGGTAACACATATATTTGAAACTGGCGGAGAAGGGACATTGTCTGCGTATTACAAAAACTTTCCAGGGGAGATACATGCTAAAACTGGGAGTTTAGGTGGACAGATTGCTTTAAGTGGATTTATATATACGCACAAAAATCAAAAATTATATTTTTCAATTTTGGTATCTAACCACATGAGTCCAACAAGTGCGGGTGTAAGAAAAGCAGTAGAAGCTTATTTGGTATCGGTAGCGCAGAAAAATTAAAGTTGCTTATCTAGAAAACAATCCATCCAAATAGGATTCCTTAAATTCAATATAGGTAGGCGCACCAGATGCGGTTACGTTGGGTATATCACACTCACTTAGTGATTGAATTATTGCATGCATTTCCTTTTGGGATAAACTTTGTCCAGCTTTAATGGCCATCTGTCTTGACATGCAACGAATTAATTTTTCTCTTTTACTGTATTTTACTTCACCAGTAAAATGTTTAAACTGCTCTAATAATAATTCAATGGCATTTTTCTCATTACCTGATAATACATCTGCAGGGATACCTTGAATGATAAAACTATTATTCCCAAAAGATTCTATTTCATATCCAATAATGGAAAGGTCCTCCAACATTTCATCTAATAATATGGTATCACTTGGGCTCAATTCCAGCACCACTGGGAATAAACTTTTTTGAGTAGCATGGGGATGTGAACTTGCTTTTTGGTATTTTTCATACAAAACACGCTCATGTGCCAATTGCTGATGTAATATGATGCAGCCACTTTGGGTAGGGGCGATAATATAGGTATTGTGTAATTGCAACAATAGTGCATCTTCAAGAACGCTTAAACTTTCGGCTTCTTTGTACAACCCCATAGAAGAAGGCTTAACAATATAAGACTCAGTTGATGGAGCGGTATCTGAAATTTCACTGGTCTCATTTGACGTACTCGGAATATTGGTGAAAAAACTTTTCCAATCCGTATCATTAGCACTACTCGATTTAGGTATAAAATGCGCTTGATTTTTTTGTGTAAATCCTGCGTATAATGAATTGCTAGTAGCGGATTGAATTTTATCAGTCGTGAAGGGTTTTTGAATCGCGTCTAATTGTTGGATATTCGCATCTAGCGAAAAATCAAGGGAAGGGGCTATGCTAAATTGTGCCAATGCATGTTTGACTGCAGCTTGTACAAAGGCGTATATTATTTTATCGTCTTCGAATTTAATTTCTTGTTTGGTAGGATGTACATTAATGTCAATTTGTGAAGGGTCCACATCAATGTATAATATATAGCTGGGGTAACTGTCCTTGGGAAGTAATCCTTCAAATGCATTGGCTACTGCATGATGTAAATAAGCGCTTTTTATAAAACGACGATTCACAAAAAAGTATTGGTCGCTTCTTGTTTTACGCGCAGTTTCGGGTTTACCCACAAAACCGGATACAGTTAAGTAATCTGTTTGCTCCCCTACAGTTACTAGTTTTGTTTGATAATTATTTCCCAGCACTTGAATGGCTCTTTGTTTAAAGCTGCCGCCCTCCCAATGATACACATCCTGTCCGTTACTTGTTAAACTAAAAAATATTTCAGGAAAGGAAAGTGCGACTCTTGTATACTCTTCAATGATATGTTTTAATTCTGCTGCGTTGCTCTTTAAAAAATTGCGACGTGCAGGTACATTGAAAAATAAATTTTTCATCGAGATACTGGTGCCAGTATCATGTGCAATTGAAGTACACTCCGTTACTTTACTATTTTCAATTTCAACCAAGGTACCCAATTCATCTTCGGATCTTTTGGTTTTTAAACTTACTTGCGCAACAGCTGCGATGGAGGCGAGGGCTTCTCCGCGAAATCCCATAGTCCTTATTTGAAATAGATCCTCAATGGTACTTATTTTACTGGTGGCATGTCGGGCAAATGCATTTTGGGCGTCCGTAACACTCATGCCTTTCCCATTATCAATGACTTGAATTAAGGCCTTTCCCGCATCATTGACAATTAATTTTATCTGAGTGGCACCTGCATCTACCGCATTTTCCATTAATTCCTTTACGGCACTAGCTGGCCTTTGAATCACCTCGCCTGCAGCAATTTGATTGGCAATGTGGTCCGGAAGTAAATGAATGGTATCAGACAAGTTTTAATGTTTTAAAGTGTGTAAAAGTAGTAAATTTGCCACTTAAAATTTCATCTAATGCACAGAACTGCGGACATTCAAAAGCGACCCCATCAATTTTTACCTGCGAATTTTGAACTTACCCAATGGGAAAGCTTGGAGCCTTATTTCAAGGCCTTATTGGATAGGGAAATTACCAATAAATTGACCCTAGAATCATGGATGCAGGACTTAAGTGAACTGGAGGCTTTTGTAAGTGAAGATGCCTGTTGGAGACAGATTAAAATGACTTGTGATACCACAGATAAAAGTTTGGAGGCGGCGTTTACTTTTTTCTGTATGGAAATTCAACCCAAAATTCAACCTTATGCAGATGCCTTAAATAAAAAATTAATCCAATGTCCATTTACCAATGAGTTGGACGAAAAGGAATATTTTACTTATTTAAGATCCGTCAAAAAAAGTATTGAATTATTTAGAGAAGAAAATATAACGTTGCAGGCGGAGTTAAGCGTTTTGCAACAACAGTATGGCACCATTGCAGGAAGAATGACAATTACGGTGGATGATAAAGAATATACTTTACAACAAGCAGCCCAATTTTTAGAAAGCGAGGATCGTGCAAAAAGAGAAGAAGTGTATTTAAAAATCCAAGAGCGTCGTTTACAAGACCAACAAGAAATGCATGATTTATTTACATCACTCATTCAAAAAAGACATCAGGTTGCTTTGAATGCAGGATTTGAAAATTATCGGGATTATAAATTTGCAGAATTAGGCAGGTTTGATTATACCAAGGAAGATTGTTTTAAATTTCATGAGGCAATAAAAATTCATGTGCTTCCAATTATTGATAAAATTTACGAACGCAAAAAAAATAAATTAGGACTAGCAACTTTAAAGCCTTGGGATACGGAAGCGGAACCTATTGGCACAAAGCCTTTGCGACCATTTACGGACGGTCAAGATTTATATAATAAATCGGTTTCCTGCTTTGAACAAATCAATCCGTTTTTTGCGGACTGTTTGAAAAAAATGGATTCCTTAAAACATTTTGATTTAGAAAGTAGGCAAGGAAAAGCGCCAGGAGGATATAATTGCCCATTGGCAGAATCAGGTGCCCCATTTATTTTCATGAATGCAGCTGGTCAAATGAGTGATGTTACCACCATGGTGCATGAAGTGGGACATGCGATTCATTCCTTTTTAGCACACCCCTTGCCCTTATCTGCATTTAAAGAATATCCTATGGAAATTGCGGAAGTAGCAAGCATGTCTATGGAACTATTTACCATGAATCATTGGCAAGCATTTTTTGATAATATCCATGATTTAAATCGCGCACAAGAGCACCAATTGGAACGTACCATTACTATTTTTCCATGGATTGCTATCATTGATAAATTTCAACATTGGGTGTATGAAAATCCGAATCATTCTATTGAGGAACGTACCCAAGCATGGACAACCATTGCAAAGGAATTTTCAACCAACAGCATTGACTATAGCGGATTAGATCAGTATCGTGCAATTGGATGGCAAAGACAATTGCATTTATTTGAAGTGCCTTTTTATTACATTGAATATGGTATCGCGCAATTAGGTGCCATTGGGATGTGGATGCAGTATCAAAAAAATCCAACACTTGCGTTGGAAAATTATATGAACGCTTTAAGTTTAGGAGGTACAAAAACACTACCGGAACTCTATCAGACTGCGGGCATCTCCTTTGATTTTTCATCCAACTATGTAAAAACTTTAATGGATTTTACAAGGGATGAATTAGAGAAACTATACCAATAGTTGCCTTACTAAATGCATTTAAGTCAAATAGGATAAGTTAATAGTCAACGCAAATTTTAATTTGCGGAAGGCGGAGTACTTGGTCCGTTGGATGGCCCATTGCTTGGTCCGTTGCTTGGTCCGTTATTTGGGCGATTCATTGGCGGACGATTATTATTTGGTCTTGGTCCGTTGCCTGGTCCATTGTTCGGTCCATTATTCGGACGATTCATCGGTGGGCGATTATTATTCATTGGTCTTCCACCTCCAGAATTTCCAGCCTGTCCTCCTGGACGATTAGGTCCTGGACGATCATTAAATGGTCTGTCGTTATTCGATCTGTCGTTATTTGGACGACGATCATTGTTATTGAATCTTTGTTGATCGCGACGACGACGATCATTTTTCTCTAAACTTTTTAAACTAATCTGACCAACTACATCTACGAAGTCAGGTTCTACCTCTTTAGGCTTACCGCTAGTAACTTCCACCGCTTGCAATTCTTCAACTGCGATCCCTTGTTTGTTTAAATCTTTTATTTCCTTCACTCTTTCAATAGTTAATGGGAAATGCTTTGTGTTATTAGGCAAAGTATACCACATTAAATTTTTGAAAATATCTTTTTTAATTAAAAACGCTTGTCCCATGACCGTTTGTAAATTATCCGCATAATCAGGGAACGCTTGTAATGCATCCAAGTAAGTATCTAATTCAAAATTCAAACAACATTTAAGTCGACCACATTGGCCACTCAACTTAGTTTGATTAATGGATAAGTTTTGATAACGTGCAGCAGTAGTGTTAACGCTTTTAAAATCATGCAACCAAGTACTACAACAAAGTTCACGACCACAACTTCCAATGCCTCCCACTTTTGCAGCTTCTTGTCGGATGCCTATTTGACGCATCTCCACTTTTACTTTAAACTCAGTAGCGAATATTCTAATGAGTTCTCTAAAATCAATACGGTCATCGGCAGTGTAAAAGAAAGTTCCTTTTTTACCATCTGCCTGAATTTCTACCTCACTCAATTTCATTTGCAATCTAAAGTACCTTGCATGCGCACGACTTTTTGCTAGTATATCTGCCTCTCTACTTTTACTAATTTTAAAAGCTTCAATATCTCTTTCGTTACTTGGTCTAAGAATTTTTTTGATTTCAACGCTGGTTTCCTCGATGCCTCTTTTTTTAAGTTGCAACCTTACCAGTTCACCTGTCAAACTAACTTCACCTAAGTCAAAGCCATTTACGCCTTCGACAGTGACATAATCGCCCTTTTCAAAAATTTGGCTACTTAAATTTTTAAAGAAATCTTTACGACTACCTTGGTTAAAACTAACCTCAACCACCTTACATTGACTATTTATATCGTCAATAGGTAAATCGCTTAACCAATCATGCACATTTAGACGGTTACATCCACCTGTGCTACAACCACCGTTGCTTTTGCAACCGCCTGGTTTACCAGTTCCACATGATCCACATCCCATATATCGTTAATTCAAACTGTTAATAATTAAAATACCCTCGCATAGCTTCAACGCATCCATCCACTTTTCCTGTTATGCTTCTGTCAAAATTAAGGTTTTGTTCTGAATGATATGATACAACTTGATACTAAGTGCCATAAATAGCATTTTAGCATTTGCATTGCGTTCAATATGGTAAACTGACTTATCTAGTTCATTTACAATGGATTCCATCTGGCTTACCCCCGCAATTTTGTTGATTCTAAGGGCAAAATCCTTTAAATCACTATCCAATGGCAGGTCCGAACCCATTGTTTTTAGGCGAATACTATGTTCTAGCAGATGGTTGAAATACTTTAAAAATTGTTTTTGCTGCTCTCTGCCCAACTTACTCATCTCTTCCACCCATTTTAATTGGGCCACCGGACCCATTTTCAATATAGCGTTCAGCCAATCCTTAATCATACTAATATAGTCCTGGTCACTATGTTGGATTAAATGAAGGGCTTCTCTATAATTACCTTCCGATAAAATTGCCACTTGTTTTGCTTTTTCAGGGGCTAGTTTAGCACGACCCATTAAGGCAGACTCAATTTCATGGGTCGTCAGCCTGGGCACTTTTACAAATTGGCACCTACTTAAAATGGTGGGTAAAATATTTTCCTCTGAAGCGGCGACTAAAATAAATATGGTATTGTCAGGCGGCTCCTCAATTAATTTTAAAAGCTTGTTGCCTTCTTTCCCCAAATATTCGGGCATCCATAAAACCAACACTTTATAGGCACTCTCGAAACTTTTAAATGATAATTTTTTGATGATTTCATTACATTCGTCTGCACTAATATTTCCTTGCTTGTTTTCGGCTTTAATAAATTGAAGCCAATCAAACGCATTGCCATAAGGGTAGCCATTTATAAATTCACGCCATTGCTCAATAAAATTCGCACTGATATTTTTTTGTCCTGGCTTTTCAATGATGGTTGGAAATGAAAAATGCAAATCAGGATGCATCAATTGACTGGCTCTATGATAAGCTGGCAAATCTGCAATTTGTTCTGGAGTATAAAATGGTTGCGTAATTGGCTCGGCCGGTGCGCCAAATAAATCAGCAGTTGGACTAGCTTGACTGGGGATACTTACAATGTATTGTGCAAAGGCAACTGCTAAAGGTAAAGCGCCTGATCCTTCAGGGCCTACCAACAATAATGCATGGGGCAACCTCTGTTGCTGGACCATGTCCACCAATTGTTTTTTTAGTTTTTCCTGGCCAATTACTTCGCTTAATAACATGAAACGAAGATAACGCTTACTTTATAAAACTGCTTAAAATTACTAGCTGGCCCTTATTTTAAATAAGCAGTTATAGCCTCACTCTCTGGTTTTACATTACTTGGGAAGTAAGCAATCATTTTACCATTTTCGTCCAACAAAAATTTATTAAAGTTCCAGCTAATGTTCGCATCCAATACACCATTTTTTGCTTTTTGCGTAAGCCATTGGTAAATAGGTGCTATGTTAGCGCCTTTAACATCAATTTTGTCAGCTAATGGAAAATTGACACCATAATTTGCTTTACAAAAGGCTACAATTTCTTCATTAGTACCAGGCTCCTGTCCACCAAATTGGTTACAAGGAAATCCAAGAATAACTAATTTGTCTTTGTATTGATCATACACTTTTTGGAGTGATTCATATTGCGGGGTGTAACCACATTTAGATGCGGTATTCACAATTAATATCTTTTTTCCTTTGTAGGCTGCTAGGTTTATTTGCTTGCCGTCAATGCCAGCGACTTTAAAAGTATGGATGCTTTGTGCGTTTAAAACAAAAGTGGTTATCATTAGTATAAAACTTAAAAAGGTTTTCATAGGTAGCTATTTTTTCAGTTAAAGAATTTATTTCTTGCATAAATATAACAAGAATAAAACAAAAAAGTTTAAGATAGGGTATAAGCTGCGGCCGCAAATTGAATGGAGGCTGGATTTGCCTGGAGTAAACAGCGGCCCGCTGATTCGGCAGTGGCGCCGGTGGTAATAATATCGTCCACCAAAAGGAGGCGCTTTTCCCTAATTTGGTTGGCCTTTTTTAGACCAAAAAGGTAGTCGGTATTATGGCCTCGTTCAATGCGATCCTTGCGTGTTTGGGTATTTGTTTTTTTATTTTTAAATAGTACTGCATTTAAAATGGGTAGGGGCAATACCTGAGCGATACCTTCGCAAATGATTAGGGACTGATTATAGCCCCTGGTCCTTTCCGTAATTTTTCGAACTGGAATTGGGATTAAACAATCAATTTCATTAAATCGGTTTGCTTTTTTCAAAGCCCAGCCAATCATATTTCCTAATAGGAAGCCGGCCCTTTTATTTTGTTTGTATTTTAATTCAAAAAGTAATAATTGAACAATACTATTCTTTGTAAAAAACAAAGCTGCCCCGCTCGGGCCTAAAGCTAATCTTCCCCAAAATATTTTGTCGACATTGTTATTTTCTATTTCAAAAAAATCAGTGAAGGGGAGTTGTGCGTAACAATTGGGGCACAATACTTGAAATTTTATTAGATCAGTGCTTCCGCAATGCAAACAAATTTTCGGATACACTAAATGTAAAAATCCATTCAAGTATTTTTTTACATGCAATACAAGATACTTGATGAAGTTCATGGGGGGCATTAAAATTAAATCAACAACTACTAGAAAAATAATCGGTAGGCTTCATCCACTCTTTCCACTGAAATAATTTGAATGCCGTATTTTTTTTGTTCGATTCCTTTTTTGTTAAACTCGGAAATATAAATTTTTTCGAATCCTAATTTTTCTGCTTCTGCAATGCGTTGTTGAATTCTATTCACGGCCCTAATTTCTCCATTCAATCCAACCTCTCCTGCAAAACAAATTCCTTGCGGCAATGGTACATCTTCATAGGAAGAAAGTAAGGAAAGTATAATGGCTAAATCTAAGGAAGGGTCTTCAATTTTTAAGCCACCAGCAATATTTACAAAAACATCTTTCATGCCAAACGCAAAGCCGCCTCGCTTTTCCAAAACGGCTAATAAAAGTTGTAATCTTCTTAAATCAAACCCAGTCACAGTGCGCTGTGGCGTGCCATACACACTTTGTGTAACCAATGCTTGCACTTCAATTAATAAAGGGCGCATGCCTTCCAAGGAGGCTGCAATGGTACTGCCACTTAGTGATTCATTTCGTTGTGCAATTAAAAATGCAGAAGGGTTATTGACTACTTTCATTCCCTCGCTGGTCATTTCATAAATACCTAATTCACTTGTCCCACCAAATCTGTTTTTTAAAGTGCGCAACATGCGATAAGCATAATGGCGATCACCTTCAAATTGTAAAACAGTATCCACCATATGTTCTAAAATTTTGGGTCCAGCGATGGATCCTTC
>CAJBLA010000102.1 GCA_903953815.1 uncultured Bacteroidota bacterium
AAGCGTTGGTACTTTTCCTGTGACAGCTAAACCCATACCCGGATTGGTTCCATAAGTAACCATGGGTTGTATATCAGCAGCGTTGATATTTATTTCAACATCAAACTTTGCATCTGCATCTGTAAATAATTGTTTCCACTCAGCTAATTTTATTTCCCACTCCGCATCCTTTGGCGCGAAGGGACGTCCTTTGATATACGCATAAGTAGTTTCATCCGGTGCAATAATGCCGCCACGTGCACCCATTTCAATGCTCATATTACAAATGGTCATGCGGGCTTCCATACTTAATGCACGAATAGCAGATCCTGCATATTCCACAAAGTAGCCGGTTGCACCACTTGCCGAAATTTGTGCTATGATAAATAAGATGATATCTTTGGACACCACGCCATTTTGTATGGCTCCCTCAATATTGATACGCATTACTTTGGGCTTGGATTGCATCACACATTGCGATGCAAAAACCATCTCCACTTCACTCGTGCCAATACCAAAAGCAATAGAACCAAATGCACCATGGGTGGAAGTGTGACTATCGCCACAAACTATAGTCATACCTGGTTGTGTAATTCCTAATTCTGGTCCAATCACATGCACAATACCTTGGTGCTCATGACCTAATCCATATAATTCAACACCATGCTTTTTACAATTGTCAATTAAAGTATCTACTTGAAATTTTGATAGTTGATCGGCAATAGGTAAATGCTGATTGATCGTAGGTACATTATGATCGGCAGTAGCTACGATTTGTTTTGGACGAAATAATTGTGCCCCTCTTTTTTCAATACCACTAAATGCTTGCGGACTGGTTACTTCATGAATTAAATGCTTGTCGATATACAGTACCGATGGACCATCTTCAATGATCTTTACCACATGCTTGTCCCAGATTTTATCAAATATTGTTTTGCCCATTTTTATAAAATATTTTTTGTCGCTTTTTATTTTGTATACGCTGTGGCTATTTCTACAAGGTCGTCATGAGTGACTTCTTTTTTTCGATCCGCTAATTGTAAAAAGATAGGATATAAAACGTCGATATCATTTCTTGTATACGGATAGCCTAATTTATGTAACCGATGCGCTAGTGCGCTACGACCACTGCGTGCGGTTAAAACAATTTTACTTGCTTCTGCGCCCACTAATTCTGGATTAATGATTTCATAAGTTTGTGCTTCCTTTAAAAATCCATCCTGATGTATGCCTGAGGAATGTGAAAACGCGTTCGCTCCTACGATGGCCTTATTGGGTTGCACACCCATGCGCATGATTTCTGAAACCTCATGGCTGATTGGATTTAATAATCTGGTATTGATATTTGTTCTGTATCCCAAATCACTATGTTGATTCAACACCATCACTACTTCCTCTAACGCAGTGTTACCTGCACGCTCACCCAATCCATTGATGGTACACTCAATTTGTCGTGCGCCACCCATCACACCTGCAATTGAATTTGCAGTTGCTAATCCTAAATCATTGTGACAATGACAGGATAAAATTGCTTTGTCAATATTGGGAACATTGTTGACCAAGTATTCCATTTTTGCTTGGTATTGATAAGGCAAACAATAGCCTGTTGTATCCGGAATGTTTAAAGTAGTTGCACCCGCTTTTACGACTGCTTCAATAACGCGTGCTAAATATTCGTTATCGGTACGTCCTGCATCCTCTGCATAAAATTCAACATCGTCCGTAAAGTTGCGCGCTAATTTTACTGCACTTATTGCACGTTCAATAATTTCTTCGCGCGTTGCATTGAATTTATATTTGATATGCAAATCAGAAGTACCAATTCCGGTATGAATCCTAAAACGCTTCGCAGGTTTTAATGCTGCAGCTGCTACTTCAATATCGTTTTGTACGGCTCTTGACAAACCACACACCACCGTATTTTTTAAAGTTTTGGCAATTTGATTCACCGATTCAAAATCACCTGGACTTGAAACTGGAAATCCGGCTTCTAAAATATCAACGCCCAACTCCTCAAGTCTTACTGCTAGCGCTAACTTTTCTTGCGTGTTTAATTTACACCCAGGAACCTGCTCACCATCACGCAAAGTGGTATCAAAAATGAAAACTTGTTGCCCCATCATTCAATCGTTTAAATATGTATAATTTTGGTCTCTTTTCTCGGTTTTTGTAGGGTTCAAATTGCAATCATCTTATTGATTATGAACCTCTTACAGATAGAAAACGGGCTATCAGCCCGTTTATTGTTCAAATTTACCCACTATTCACAAGTAATTCACATCATTTTTATGGCTAAATTACAATGTGTAATCAGGGTCAATTTTACATAAGATGGTGATTATCAAATATTTGAATATAAATTAGCTACGATGCCCAACCTTAGTACTGAGGTTCTATTTATTTTGGTTAAATCCCTTGAAAGGGCCGAAAAACGCAACTTCAAATTGTATGTGAAGCGGAACTCGGCATCGGCTGATTTGAAGATTATCCAATTATTTGACGCCCTGGACAAAATGAAGGAATACGACGAGGAGGAATTGCTTCGTAAAAATGAGTCCATTCAAAAACAACAGCTGTCCAATTTAAAGGCACATTTATACGATCAAATTTTATCCAGTTTAAGAATTGTAAAACAAAATGAAAACATTGATTTACAAATTCATGAGCAGCTGGACCATGCAAAAATTTTATACAACAAAGGTTTATACATTCAAAGCTTACGCTTACTTGAAAAAATAAAAACATTAACCAAGCAAAATAATCAGGTTACTTATTTATTACAGGTATTGTTTTTAGAAAAAAAGATTGAGGCCTTGCATATTACCAGAAGCATGCAAGATCGCGCACAACAATTAAGTGTTGAAATTGATGAAGTTAATCATCGCTTAGAATTAATTGCAAAGTCGTCCAACCTTTCCTTGCAATTGTATGGTTGGTATATTCAACATGGACATGCGCGTAATGATGAAGACAGAATTGAACTTGACAAACTCATGCATGACCCTATCATGGATTTGGTAAAATCATCTAATGGATTTTATGAAAATTTATATCGTTACCAATGTTATTGTTGGTATGGGTTTATAACACAGGATTTTTTATTACACTATAGGTATTCTCAAAAATGGGTCGACTTGTTTGAAGCAAATGAGAATATGAAACAAATTGAAACAGCACAGTATATTAAAGGCCTTCATAATTTGATTACTTCGCATTTTGATTTGAAAAACTTTCAAAAATTAAAGGAAACCATTTCCATTTTAGAAAATTATAGTGAAACGCCCATTGTTTTAAATAACAAAAACAACCTCATTCAAAGTTTTATTTATTTATACATTGCAAAAATAAATCAGCACTTTTTAGAGGGTAGTTTTAGTGAGGGCTTAGCCATGATACCCGCTATGGAAGCCAAGTTGAAGGAAATTGAATTGTACTTAGATAGTCACCGTATATTGGTATTTTATTATAAAATTGCTTGCTTGTATTTTGGTGCAGGCAAACCTGCAAAAGCAATTGATTATTTAAATAAAATTATCAACTGGAAACTGAACCTACGGGATGATATCCAATGTTACGCACGTTTATTGCATTTGATTGCACATTATGAATTAGGCAATACCGAAGTAGTCAACTATTTATCCAAATCAGTTTATCGTTTTATGTATAAAATGAAAAACTTAAGTACGGTGGAAGAAGTGCTATTTAATTTTTTAAGAAAGTCCATTCAAAAAGGCGGGGAAGAAAATAGCTTGTTAAGTAATAAAGAAATAATTAAAAAATCATTTATTCATTTACTCCAAACCTTGCAACCACTTACGGTTAATAAATTGGAAAGCCGCGCCTTTATGTACTTGGATATTATTTCCTGGTTGGAAAGTAAAATACAAGACAAACAAGTACAAACAATTATTAAGGAAAAGTTTTTGGCAAATGCGTAATCAGTTACACATACATTGCTTCAATCTCTTTTTCAAAATGTGATAGAATTACTTTTCGCTTGATACTCATTTTGGGTGTCATCTCATCATAAGCAATGCCCCATTCTCTTGGTATTAAAGTGAATTTTTTAACCTGTTCTACCTGATTAAATAATTGATTATACTCACTGACTGCATCTTCGTAAAGCGCCAATACCATTGAATTTTTTATGATTTCCTCATTGCTAGTAAACTGAATGCCATGTTGCTTTGTCCACTCTTTTAACTTTGCAAAAGAAGGTACAATTAACGCACTCACAAAACGCTTATTATCGCCCACCAACATGATTTGCTCCACGAATGGACTTTCTTTCATCTTATTTTCAACAGGTTGTGGTGCAACATATTTGCCCCCACTGGTTTTAAATAATTCTTTTTTACGATCGGTGATTTTTAAATAACCGCCAGCTTCTTCAACGCCAATATCACCTGTATGCAACCAACCATTAATAATAGTTTCGGCTGTTAAATCAGGGCGCTTGTAATAGCCTAGCATTACACTGGGTCCAGCCACACAAATTTCTCCATCCGCTTCTAACTTGTAGTCGACCCCTTCAATTACTTTTCCTACAGTTCCAAATTTAGTTCCACCTGGGATTCTTAAATTTAAACTAATGATGGGGCTATTTTCTGTTGGGCCATAGCCTTCATATACTGGAATTTGAGCAGCATTAAAAATACGCAATAGCTTTACTTGACATGCAGCGCCACCGGTTACAATAAATTTTACATTGCTTCCAACGGCTTCGCGCCATTTTACAAATATTAATTTATTCGCTAGTTTTAATTGCGTACGATACCACCAACTACCAGGGGTTATATTGTCATACTTTTCACCCAAGGCCACTGCCCAAAAAAATAATTTTCGTTTTACACCCGTCAATTCCTCTCCCTTCATCATTATTTTTTCAAACATTTTTTCTAATAACCTAGGTACCGTTGAAAAACAATCCGGAGAAACCTCTTTTAAATTTTCTCCAATGGTTTCCAAGCTTTCAGCATAATAAATACTCATGCCACTATACATATAAATATAGGAAGCTACTTTTTCAAAAATATGGTTCAATGGTAAAAAGCTCAATACTTTTTGATCTGGTGCATCATAAAATGGAAATGATTTTTTTCCCATCATCAAATTGAAGTACACATTTTTATGCGTAAGCATGACACCCTTAGGTGTACCTGTTGTACCTGAAGTATAAATAAAAGTGGCTACCTGATCCACGGGTATTGTTTTCTTAATCACCTTTACTTGTTCGATAATATCTACATCCTTATTAAATAAACTGGTCCAATGCTTCGCACCCGCAATTTTATCAAAAGTGTATACCTCTTTTAAACAAGGAACCTTATCCTTGATGGACATTACTTTATCATATAGTTCTTGATTACTCGCAAACATATATTGTACCGATGCGTCATTTAAAATAAAAGTAAGTTCCAATGGGTTAGTCGTAGGATACACAGGCACCCAGATAACACCAATTTGTTGGGTTGCCATATCGGCAATTAACCATTCAGGACGATTGCTACTGATGATGGCAATTTTATCACTTCCCTCAGGTGTGAAATCATTGGCTGACAATCCAAGGCTTAATAAACCTGCACTAAGTTCATTGGCAGTTTGTGCAACCTCTTGTGTTGAATATTTACGCCAAATTCCATTTTCTTTTCCAGCCAACATCGCATCTTGCGGAAAATTGGTCAATTGATAATCAATACAATCAAAGAGTCTTTTGATTTCCATATAGCAGGCAATTTTTTACATTACAAAATACAAAAATAGGGGCACAAAAAAAAGAATTTTTATCAATAAAAAAACCAACCGATACGGTTGGTTTTCACGGAATTGCTATTAAATTAAACTTAAGTTTATTTGTTGATTCAATCGCCGACCTATATGGAGTCGGGTTCCACAATTTTTAAGAATGTATCAAGTGGGTCAATAAACCATCGCGCAATTTTGGTTCAAACCAAGTACTTTTTGGTGGCATTACTTCGCCCGCATCTGCAATATTAAATAGTTGCTCAATGGTCACGGGATACAAACTAAATGCCATCGCCATATCACCACTATCAACGCGTTTTTCTAATTCTCCTAATCCACGTATGCCGCCTACAAAATCAATGCGCTTATCGGTGCGTTGGTCATGTATATTTAATAAAGTCGCTAAAATATTATTTTGTAAAATAGTTACATCTAACACACCAATCGGATCGGAATCATTATACGTTCCCGCTTTCGCAATTAAACTATACCAAGTTTTATTTACATACATACCAAAATGATGTAATGCAGTTGGTTTATAAGCAGTATCGCAAGTGGCTACTTCAAACTGATTGGATAAGGCTGCAATAAAAGCTTCCACAGTATGTCCATTCAAATCCTTTACTACACGGTTGTAATCCATGATTTGTAATTGATTGGCTGGAAATAAAGTAGTTAAAAAATAAGGAGATATCTTTTTTTCATCATCTCCCGCTTTGGTTTTATTTTCTTCACGCAGCGCAACTAATACTTTTGCTGCTGAAGCTGCACGGTGATGCCCATCGGCGATATAAGTACAAGGCACTTCGGTTTCAAAAATAGTTGTGATTTGATCAATCACTGTTTCATCACTCACTGCCCACACCGTATGCTGTATCCCATCATCTGCAGTGAAATCATATACAGGTGTTTTGTTGGTTTTCCATTTTTCAATCAAAGCATCAATACTTGCTTGATTACGATAAGCTAAAAAAACATTTCCTGTTTGTGCGCCTGTGGTCTTGATATGATTGATGCGATCCAATTCTTTTTCAGGACGCGTAAACTCATGCTTCTTAATGATATCATTATTATAATCATCAATACCACTTACACAAACCAATCCTGTTTGTGCACGACCATCCATAATTAATTGATAAATATAATAACAAGGTTTTGATTCTTTGAATAATACATCACGTTGTATAAATGCAGTTAAGTTATTTAATGCTAATTCATACACTTCTGTACTATGAATATCAATCGTATCTGGTAATCCAATTTCACTTTTGGTGATATGTAAAAAAGAATAAGCATTTCCTACTGCTTCTATTTTTGCTTCCGCGCTATTTAATACATCGTATGGTTTGCTTGCAACCTGCTTTGCTAATTGAGGCTGTGGACGCACTGCTTCAAAGGGACTAATTTTTGCCATGGGCGCGAAGTTCGTTCTTTTTTTTGAGATTTAAATTTTTTAACCGAAGGATTTCATCAGGTCGCAAAAAGTTTGCACACTTGCTATTGGCATCGCATTATACATGCTTACACGAATGCCTCCAACGGTTCTGTATCCTTTAACACCAATCATTCCTTCTTTTTTACACAAATCTAAAAATGCCGATTCTCTTGTTGAATCTGTTAAAAAGAAAACGGCATTCATGATGCTTCTGTCTTCTTTTGCAATTGGACATTGAAAAGCAGGAAGGCTATCAATGGTATCATATAATAGTTGTGCTTTTGCATTATTTCGTTTACCCATTTCAACCAAGCCGCCTTGCGCTTCCATCCAACGCAGCGTTAACAAGGTTACATATATAGAAAAAACAGGTGGTGTATTTAATAAAGACCCCGCTTCAATATGTTTTTTATAATCAAGGATGGCTGGAATTTTTCTATTTATTTTTCCTAAAATTTCTTTTTTAACCACTACGATAGTAACCCCTGCAGCACCCATATTTTTTTGTGCGCCAGCATAAATTAAATCAAACTGATTAAATGCAGTGGGTCTGCAAAAAATATCTGAACTCATGTCGCCAACCAATAAGGTATTGGTCTGTGGGTATTGATGCCATTGGGTTCCCTCAACAGTGTTATTGGTCGTAATGTGTAAATATGAAGTGTTGGCTGGTAAATCTAACTGCTTATTTAAATAGGTATGCTTTTTATCAGAAGTATCGGATACTACTTTTACTGGACCAAAAATACTGGCCTCCTTGACTGCTTTATTTCCCCAGACACCGTTGTCACAAATCGCAGCCAATCCGTTTTCATCTAATAAATTCATGGGCACTTGCATGAACTGCATCGTAGCACCTCCTTGTAAAA
>CAJBLA010000103.1 GCA_903953815.1 uncultured Bacteroidota bacterium
CGCCGTATTTGCAGCAATCGCACTTGTGTTACTTGTTATACTTGCTGTGTTTGCAGCGATCGCATTGGTGTTACTAGTGATGCTTGCAGTGTTTGAAGCGATCGCATTTGTGTTACTTGTTATACTTGCTGTGTTTGAAGCAATCGCACTTGTATTACTTGTGATACTGGCTGTGTTTGAAGCGATTAATGTTGGCAAAGTTGTGATTGTTGATGAACTCACTCCTCCAATACTATTAGTAGTAGTTGCAAATGTCCCTGTTCCACTGCCACTTACATCCCCTGCCAAAGTAATTAATTGATCCCCGGAGTTCACACCCCCAACAGTTACATCTCCAACAACTGTTAATGTAGTATTTGTATTTGTTCCACCAGCTATTGAAAAACCAGTTGCTAGAGCTGTTGGTCTTATACCATTTATGGTTTTATTCGTAAGGGTTTCTGTTCCACTTAATGTAGCAATCGTGCCACTTGTGGGTAATGTTATATTTGTATTGTCAGTAGTAGTTATAGTCGTTGTATAATTACCTGCAGTAGTTAAAGCGCCACCTAATGTAATAGACTTACCTCCAATTTTATTCACTAAAGGCGATGCTGCTGACCCACCTAAATCTCCTGTTAATTGTAATTTACCTTTTGTAACTGCATCCGCATCTGGTGTAAAATTGCCACCAACTGCAACAGAAACATCATCAATAGTTGCTAATGTTCCACTTGTAGGTAGTGTTACGTTTGTATTACCAGTTGTAGTTATAGTAGTTGTAAAATTACCTGATGTAATAAAATTACCAGCAGTTGTTAGTGCTCCACCTAATAAAACAGGTTTCCCCCCAATACTATTTACTGTTGCTGCAGCAGTCACATCTGATGTTCCATTGAATGATGGACTTGTATAAATTACATCTCCTGTTGTTGATATGGTTCTGCCTGTTGTTAATGCATTGGCATTAGATGCAGTTCCACTTAAAGTTCCTGTAATAGTTCCTGTTGAAAAACCTCCACTGCCATCTCGCTTAACAATCGTGTTTGCAGTATTATCCGAAGTAGCTGATAATACTGACGATGCTACTGAAGTTATAGTTGTTGAACTCACTCCTCCAACACTATTAGTAGTAGTTGTAAATGTCCCTGTTCCACTTCCACTTACATCCCCTGTTAACGTAATCAATTGATCTCCAGAGTTCACACCTCCAATAGTCACATCACCTATTACTGTTAATGTTGTATTTGTTATCGTTCCGCCCTCTATTGTAAAACCACTTGATTGGACAGTAGGCCTTATTCCATTAATAGTTTTATTAGTAAGCGTTTCTGTTCCACTTAATGTCGCAATCGTTCCACTTGTAGGTAATGTTATATTTGTATTGTCAGTAGCTGTTATGGTCGTTGTATAATTACCAGCAGTTGTTAAAGCACCACCTAATGTAATAGACTTACCTCCAATTTTATTCACTAAAGGCGATGCTGCTGACCCACCTAAATCTCCTGTTAATTGTAATTTACCTTTTGTAACAGCATCCGCATCTGGTGTAGCTGCTCCTGTAATCCTTGCAGCAACAAAAGCTGTTGTAGCAATTTGATCGTCATTAGATGTAGCTAAAGCAGTTGGCGCTGTTGGTGTCCCTGTAAATGATGGTGAAGCAATGGTTGCTCGTAATAATATATCTGCTGTGTTTGCAGTGATGCTAACTGTGTTAGTAGAGATTGCATTTGTATTACTTGTGATGCTTGCCGTGTTAGATAAAATCCTCGTATCTAATGCAGCTTCAGCATTCGTAGCTCTTGTAATCTCTGCAGTAATACTTGAAGTATTAGCAGCAATCGCATTGGTGTTGCTTGTGATGCTTGCTGTGTTAGATAAAATCCTTGTATCTAATGCAGCTTCTGCATTCGTAGCTCTTGTAATCTCTGCAGTAATACTTGAAGTATTAGCAGCAATCGCACTGGTGTTGCTTGTGATGCTTGCAGTGTTAGATAAAATCCGTGTATCTAATGCAGCTTCAGCATTCATAGCTCTTGTAATCTCTGCATTAATACTGGAAGTATTAGCAGCAATCGCACTAGTGTTAATTGTGATGCTTGCAGTATTTGAAGTAATCAATGTTGGCAAAGTTGCTATGGTTGTTGAACTCACTCCTCCAACTGCAGCAACCGTAGTTGAAAATGTTCCAAAACCTCCACCTATTACATCCCCGGTTAATTCAACATATTGATCTCCGGGATTTGCTACCCCACTTCCAATTATAATGTCTTTTAAAACAGTTAATTTAGCTGTATTTGTAGCTCCTCCTGTTATAGTAAAGCCATTGTTTAACGTTTCTGGACTTAATCCATTTATAGTTTTATTAGTAAGCGTTTCCGTTCCACTTAATGTGGCAATTGTTCCGCTAGCTGGCAGTGTAACATTGGTATTGCCAGTTGTGGTTATAGTAGTTGTATAATTACCTGCAGTTGTTAAAGCTCCTCCCAATACAATAGGCTTCCCTCCTATATTATTGATGGTTGTACTAAATGTTCCAGTACCACTTCCATTCACATCACCTGTTAAAGAAATTAATTGATCTCCAGAATTCACCCCTCCTACTGTCACATCACCTACTACTGTTAAAGTAGTATTTGTATTTGTTCCACCGGCTACTTTAAACCCGTTTTCTAATGCTGTAGGTGTTACCCCATTAATAGTTTTATTTGTTAGCGTTTCTGTTCCACTTAATGTAGCAATTGTTCCGCTAGTTGGCAGTATAACATTGGTATTGCCAGTTGTCGTTATGGTAGTTGTATAATTACCTGCAGTTGTTAAAGCACCTCCCAATACAATTGGCTTCCCTCCAATATTATTAATGGTTGTACTAAAAGTTCCAGTACCACTTCCATTCACATCACCTGTTAAAGAAATTAATTGATCTCCAGAATTCACCCCTCCCACTGTCACATCACCTACTACTGTTAAGGTAGTATTTGTATTTGTTCCACCGGTTACTTTAAACCCATTTGCCAATGCCGTAGGTGTTACCCCATTTACTGATTTATTTTTTAAAGCTTCCGCCCCTGTCAGAGTGGCAACAGACAATCCTTTAACTAATATATTAGAATCAACAATCAGATTGGCTTTTGCAAATAATGTATCGGTAATAGTTGTCTTCCCTGTAACATATAATGAAGAATCAATTCTTGCGTTTAGTTTGTCTGCTTTTATATTAATTCTATTACTTAATGAAATAGTATCTCGCGCAATACGGCTACTTAACATAGCTGATGTATCTGATAAATTTAATTTTGTATTTATTCTATTACTTAATGAAATAGTATCTCGCGCAATACGGCTACTTAACATAGCAGATGTATCTGATAAATTTAATTTTGTATTTATTCTATTACTTAATGAAATAGTATCTCGCGCAATACGACCACTTAACATAGCAGATGTATCTGATAAATTTAATTTTGTATTTATTCTATTACTTAACGAAATAGTATCTCGCGCAATACGGCTACTTAACATAGCTGATGTATCTGAATATTTCATACCAGAAATAGTCTGCAAATAAGGCGCGATTAAAACAGGGAATTGCGAGCTATCTAATTTTGTATTAATCCTATTTGACAAGGAAACAGTATCAGATTTAATTAAATCTGATATATCTTTTATAGTAGCAAGCGTCCCAGAAGTAGGAAAAATTACATTACTAGCAGCAGTTGTTGTAATGGTTAGGTCACCAATTCCTTTAGTAATAATATTGTTGCTTAAAGTGATTGTTTTTCCACTATTGTTAACACCAGTTCCACCTTTTGAACCAGGCAGTATTGAATTAATGGTTATAGCGGAATCAGCAAACTTGGCATTTAGTGCAGTAAATGCATAAGGAACTGACCAAAACTGAGTAGTACCGATATCAACATAATTATTTGTAGGTGTCCAACCTGGGTCTGGAAATGTAGGTTGTATTGCAATTTTAATGTTAGCAAAGTATGTTTTATTAAGCCAGTTTAAACTGAGTAGTGAACTAGCCCCTGAAACTCTATTTCCTTGTCCAATTAAAATAGTAAAAATCCCTTCTTTAGATGATAAAACTTGAAAAGATTCTGAATAAGTGCTTGATCCAGTTGAAGATCCTTCTAAAATATTCACTATAGCAAATACGTTTCTATTGGCTGCTGCATTATTATTAGCATCTCTAGCTACCGCTTGAAATAATATACCATTTGGAGCTACTTGCGCATTCGATTGCACATGAACTCCAATTAGAATAATAGAAATTAATAAATATTTTAATGATCTAATCATTTTTAATAATTTTAAACATTTCATTTACTTTGCTAGAACTTATTTGTAAAAAATAAGTGCCGCTTGGCAGATTTGACATTGGAAGTCTATAACCAATATAAAATAAGTCCTGATTAACATTTTCTATTTTTAGCAATTGGCCAATGTTATTAAAAACAGCTATTTTAAAATGATTATCTTTATCAATTTTGCTCTTAAATGAGATGTATACTGCATCAATGAATGGATTAGGAGAAACTTGAATACTTAGTTTAGAATAATTTAAATCAACTACACAGGTATTAACAAATGAACCATTATTGACAGATGAGAATTTAGCTATACCATTTGAAATTTGTATACAATTATTCATATTCATAGTGAACGGATTTGAGCTATTGCTAACAGATAAATCCCCTCCCAATACACCAAAGGAATAGGCAATACTCATTTGAGCATTGGTAGTTTGCGCTGTTAAAAAAATGACTAATATGATAAAGGTTTTTTTCAAAATTTAATTAGATATTTTAAAAGAATAAATAGCTGTTTGACCATTAGATGATTTCAATGACAAAATCATTTGTGCTGCGTTAAGAGATATAATATCATAAACAGTACTGTCTTGTCTAACTATTGACTGATATATTATAGTTTGTTTTAGTTTATTGAGCGTAGTAATCTCCCATTTACCTGTATTATTATCAGTATCACTATAGCCTCCGTCAAAAGTGAACGTCTTTTTATGGCTTCTTTGCGATGGTGTTAACGTCATATTCGAACCATCAATTTTTGCAGAATCAAGCTGCCAAATATGATACGTGTTTTGATAACTACCCGTACCTGCTAATAATTGTTTTTGAAATTGCAGAGGTGGAATGATATCTGTTTTAGAACAGGATACAATTGAAAATATTATAACTATTGATGTAATAAACAATATGGTTGTTTTAAATTTCATGATTATTTAAATAATTTTCTTGAATAATAAATTCCGAAATTAAAATAACTATCACCCGCCCCATCTGGGCTATTTCTATATTGACCCACTACATTTTTAGCAGTTGGATTTGAAAAATAGATGGCTGCATCCTTATTGGCTATATTGCTTTTTAAAAGAGAAGCAATTGTAGGATAAGGATCTGGCCCAACATCATCTAAATATTTAGACATACTAACATGATATGACATATGGACACCTACACTATTATACCTGTTGATCTGATATTTGACTTTAAAATTTAAAAAATATCCAAGGGCTAAAGTAGAATAAGGCTTTTTAGTACTATCCGAAAATTGGCCACCAGTTCCTAAAGGCTTTAATTTATATACAGTTCCATTATAAATTGCCGTTGGATTAAAATTTATAATATCTAAACCAAATCCTATAGAAGGTTTAATCTTTTTTGCTTTTGAGAACACTCTATTATCAAAAAAATCATAATTAATCGAAGGAGAAATACTCAACATTGAGGTACTAAAACTCATTCCCCTAGCTATTTGCTCATTGTTATTAGAATTGATATCTGAATTACTTAATTTGAAACTTTCAATATTTAATCCTGCGCTTAAATTTGAAAATAAGATGTAATTAACATTGACACCGATTAACATATTCTTATCATTCCCCAGTATGCTACCCTTTTTACTAATCGTGCCTAAAAAAATTGACCCACCTGTTAGTACTCCAACTTCGAATCTGGATTTAAATGGTATATCTATTTTTTGAAAAGTATTTTTTAAAGAGTCCGAAGGTATTAGAGGCTTTTTAATACTGTCAATTGTGTTTTTTAAAGTTTCGGCAATTAAGTTTCTTCTTCTTAACTCATTTGAATATGCAATAAAACCAAATTTAACATCAGGCACATAATCCCCATTTTTATCAATAATTTTAGTTAAACTATAAAAACTATTCTTTTTTGCAGATAAAACATTACTTGTTATTATAAATTTTGAATCCAAACCATTGGGTTGAACATCATATTTTAATATGGTATCCGTTTTCTTTAAGCTACTATCATCTTTAAAATAGGTGAAATTCAAAATACCTTTTGTATAATCAACGGCATTATTTGCTTTAAGAATAAACCCTTTTAATGGCTCTATAATTACCGTTGTATCGCTTATAGTAGCATTATCTAGTTTATTGATTGAATAAATATGGGTTGGATTTGACTCATTTGGTTTTGTTAAAAATGGCTCAAATTCTACCTTAGGTACATTGTAGTTAATACTTCGATCATAAATACCCTTTAATACATCTTGTTTATATATGGAACCAAAATAATTATTTTTTAGCCCAATGGTTTTATCGGTTCCATAAACCCCAAAATTTGCTGTTTGAATAATTGTATCCTGAGTATTGTCAATTAAATAATTATATGCAAAGCTATTATTTTCAATAAATGGCGAATATCTAGTATAAAGTTCGTCTGCTCTACCATATAATATATTTGTTGAGATATTATAATTTTTGATACCATAAATATTGTTTCCATAAAACGTATTGTTACTAATACTAAATCTTACATAATCACTTTTCAAATCCTCAATATAAACAGAACCGCTGTTGCCCGAAAACAAATTATGTTCTAATTTGAAATCAATAGCAGCACTCTCAATATTTAAATTAAAAGGAAGATTAAGTACCTGAATAATCGAAACCTTTCCAATGTTATTAATAAAGTAGTTGTCTTTGATATCAACTCCAGCCCTCTTCCAGCCAAAATCAAAATAGATAGGAAGTTGCAAACCAGTGAAAATTGTATTGTTAATATCAACTCTACTAGTATTGTTATTATCTATCCCTCTGATTACCAACCCAATTCCTTCTTCTTTTGATTTTCCAAAAAATTCAATTTTATTGTTTTTATCTCCAATGATGCTTACTGCTCCTTCAGATACTAAGACGCCAGGTTCGCGAAATTCGATTTTAGCGCCAGCTTGAATTTCGAGTTTGCCTTTTACTGTTACCGTCTCTTTTATAATATGTAAACCAGCCTTTATAGTAAGCGTATTGTAATCACCGGCTAAAGTATCTTGTGCAATGGCTTTAAATGTAATACTAGTAAAGCCGAGTAATACAATAACCAACACACTTATTCTTATATTTCTATGATACTTTGACATATTGACTTTATTAAATAAGCTTAATCTATTATTTTATATATAATGGGTGCAGCAGTTCTTGTTGAACCATCCACTAATGACATATTAATATTGTCGAAAATCAATAAATCATTCTTTTTAAGCGCTCCTAAAACTTTTTGTGTATTGGGCTGGAATAATTCACCACTATTATTAGCAAATTCTTCTTCCTTGCCATTATGTATTCTCACAACTTTGTAACTATTGATACGCCCAGGGAAGTAATTCAAATTATTTATCTGCAATTTTGCTTCTAAACGTTCCGCACCGAGTAAGTTCTTGCTACTAATTAAATAACTCTTTAAATTGTCACCCTTTACGGTTACAACTGGATCAGGTATTGGATTTACAATTATTTTCTTTTCAAATAATAATTTCCTTTCTTTTCTTAGATCATAAAATTTAAGCGTATACTCGCCACTTTTATTGAATAAAACAGCGTAACTTTTATTATTTTTTGTAATATTTACTTTTGGTGAAATTTCAATGTCAAATTCTTGACCTAAAGCAAAATTAAAATCGTTTAATAGTGTATTATTTAAACCTGCAAATATGTTTTCGGTACGTAAAGAGGATAAGATATTCTTAAACATATTGTCAAAAACTTGTTCGTCAATATTGATCACTTTTTGTCCAGGCTTGATAATCTCTTCTTCCTTATATTCTTTAACATCTTTTTTTAAAACATATAATTTAGGGTTAAACTGAGAAAAATAAGTAGGCATATATCCTATTTCTGCTAGGGCAGCCTCTTGATACAACAATTGAGTTTTAGTAAGCAATAATTTAATACGCTCTAATTGCATATAGCTAATAGCAGATGGCTTATGCATGAATAAATAATAATCCCAATTTTCTTCTTTTCCTTTGATAGTAGTGACTACTTTTTGAATTGGTATTAGAGAATCTAAGGATGTTTGGATTTTAAAGGGCGCCTTTTTTATAAATTCAGATAGCTCAAATAAGTCAGCTTCTAAGCGCTTCACACCAAGTTCACTTTTAAGAATCTCCTCCATTACATTTCGACTATTAAACTCTTTTAAAAGAGTTGTATTTTTTTTAGCTAACTCCAAATCGATATGTTTTAAAACCTCAGTTGCCACTTTAGAACTCATTGATAGCCTTGTTCTTATGTTTAAATAAGACATCGCCTTTGGCCTTATTTTTAAACTGCCTAAATTATCATCAATTATTTTATTACTAATATCAACTTTCTTTAATTCCTCTTTATCAATAGACTGAAGTGACTTTATAGTATAGACATTAGAATCCAATACCGATATTTTGATATTGATTAAAGAAAAACAAATAAAAACAATGTACAAAAGACTTATAATCTGATATCTTTTGACGTCAACATGCACTTCCGCCATATACTAGATTTTAAGAATTATTAAATACTTTACAAAGGAGTACAAAAGACAATTGAGCACCCGAGGCAGTAGCATTTGTTTTTGCCAAATGATGATTCAATGTTTTTAATAAATCCTCTACTGTATCTTCTTTATTTAATTTAAATAATTGCAGTAAGCCTTCTTTAGTAAAACGTTCCTCCGCTAACAATTTGTCAATAGCGTCTTCGAAGTATTTTCTATTTTCTAACTCCTGGCTAGAAAACAATTCGTTAAGTTTTACATTATATTCATTATCTATTCCAAAATAAACCATCTCTTCATTGAAATTAATCACATCATTTCTGGTGATTTTTGTATTTGAATCTGTAATAATCTCTACCTTATCTATTAAAAAACTTGATCCGTTATTACTATTTTCAAAATGTCCGGCAGATGCTACAATGGACTTTAAGGTTATATAACCATCGCCAGTTTTAGCATCGTAGATAACCTTATCGAATCTGTTCCAAAATAATTGCTTTGTCTCGTCCGACTTTTTATTTAGAATATCAGAAAGAGATGCTACTTCAGGTTCATTTGTTATATCAGATTGATCGATTAAATAATTAATAAGATCCGCCTCTTTTAAATAAATTGTATCTAGTAAATAATATTGCGTTGGACTAATAATTAAATTTTTCGAATGAAATTTTCTTACATGTGCTATTACCTCAGCAGACTCTCCGCCAAAAATTTGAATCTCCCCATCTTTTCTAGACCTAATCATAATCTCAGTTGACTTTTCCTCAAGAACTGCATTTTCAAATAAGTATTCTGCTCCAGCTATATTGAATGATTTATATAAAACCTCCAATTCACCCAAAGTAATTGCATGGGCGCTAGTCATTAGTAATGTATTAAAATCTGAAATAGGAAATGCAACAGGGAATTTGATTAAAAATGGTAAGGCATCCTTACTTGGCAACTTTTTATCAAATAATGATTTAAATAATTGTGTTAATTGAGCATATTCATCCGACTTTAGATTTACCCAACTTGGATGATAAAACATATCCTTAGTGAGCGTTAAAACATCCATTTGCTCTAATAACTTCCATGAACTCTCTGTATAATTTGGTGTAAGATTATCATTTGAAAAAGAGCCATTGATTGAATGATTCCCTAAGTAGCTATTCCCAATACCAGAAGCATTTTTACCATATCCGCCAACTCTAACTCCAGAAGTTAAGTTGCCGACACCTTCAGCCATTTTTGACAAAGTAGCTTCAGTAGCAACGTCATTGTCTTTCTTTGATTCTATAAACCTAATAGACGAAACCCCAAATACAACTGCTTCAATAGCTAACCCACTTGTGATCAATATATCCTGTGCAGGCCATTCTAACAACTTTGCAATAACCCCAATAAGTATGACTACTGCAGCTCCACTATAAAAGAGGTTAAAAATATCTAGTTTTTTAGTTTTTGCCATGATCGTATTATTTTTAAAAATTAATTTTTGGTTGTTTTTTACTGTTTTTCTTTTACGTAGGTCACAAAACTTTCATTATTATCAAACCCAGATAGCTTAATTAGGCTCTCAATAGTTAAATTCTCATTAAATGGGTTTTTCATCTCTTGCATGAAATGTTGATACCTATATTCATTTACCAGTTCAATAAATGAAAGTCCATAATAGGACATGGAAATTTTATCTAGTCTTTCGGCTTCAACATTTAAGACAGGTGCAAAATCCTCGGAAGAGGCATTTTTTTGTAAATAGTATTTTGAATCAAAAAAGTAATGATCAAATACAGTTTTGCTAGTAGGATCGTTTAAACGATACTTTGAAATAAAATCCTTTAAAAAATAAAATATAGACATGATCCAAGGGTTTGGATCGTAAAAATTGGAAAAACATAGTGGGAAAAAAAATTACCTATGTATCAATACTAAATGTCATTGTTTTGATTAAAATTACAGCTGTAACGTTTTAAATGACACTGATTTTCAAAACCTTATTAACTTAAGATGTCAATAAGGTCGGAAGGATTACCACCATGATATTTCTTAAATGGCTGGTAAAAACGCTGTCTGGAAGTAAAACCAACTTCCAAGGCTAGGGCTTCGACGGTATAATTATTAAATTCTGGGGCTTTAATGATTTCAACAAAGTATTCAACCCTTGATTTATTAAGCAATTCTTCAAAACTCATCGAGTATGTGAAATAGATGTAATTAAACATGATGTCTTTACTGACACCCATGATATTAGAAAATTCTTCAATATTTGCAGTCTTACTCTTGTAATAGAAATTTGTAAAGAATTGAAAGTTAAAATCAACCTCCTTAATATCGGAACTGAAGTCATTTCTGTTGAATAAAAAGCCAAAAGAAATTTTAGACCCATTCTTATTAATGAAACTAGGTCTGTATAAAATGGTTAAAAGTAAAGTTAAAGCGTACAGGGTTGTTATATAAGATTTGAAATCACTAGGTATTTTAAAAACCATCGTAATAACAATAATAACTAATTGTGTCACTATGACCATAAAAAACGAAAAAGTCCATATTTGTA
>CAJBLA010000104.1 GCA_903953815.1 uncultured Bacteroidota bacterium
ATGAAATATTCATTTGTGAAAATAAAATAGATGGGATTGATTCCGAATTTAACGCTTTGATGTCCTTTATTAAAAGTAAGGATGTGCCGCAATATCCTTTTTTTATCAAAGGAACGGAAAGGGTCAACCAAACGGATGCTGAATTTATAAAAGTAGTGTAGCAAGGAATACAACATTGCATGAGAGGGGATGTATTCCAAATTGTATTAAGTCGCAGATTTCAACAATCCTTTCAGGGAGATGAATTTAATGTTTATCGCACTTTGCGGAATATTAACCCTTCGCCGTATTTGTTCTTTTTTGATTACGGGGATTATAAATTGATGGGGTCTTCACCGGAAGCGCAAATTATTATTAAAAATGGCAAAGCGGTGGTGCATCCAATCGCTGGAACTTTTAAAAGAAGTGGGGATGAAGCAACGGATGCTTTAATGACACAGAAATTATTAGATGATCCGAAGGAAAATGCAGAACATGTGATGTTAGTTGATTTGGCACGTAATGATTTAAGTAGGGTATGTAGCGATGTTCACGTAAAACATTACCGTCAGGTACATTACTATAGTCATGTGATTCATTTGGTTAGCGAAGTGGAAGGGTCAGTTGCTAAGGATGCAAATCCATATCAATTAATTTCAAAAACATTTCCTGCAGGTACTTTAAGTGGGGCGCCTAAATTTAAGGCGATGCAGTTAATTGACGGGATGGAGCCAACCAAAAGATCCTACTATGGCGGTTGTATTGGCTTTGTAGGTTTTGATGGCAGTTGTAATCAAGCAATTATGATTCGTACTTTTTTGAGTCAGCAAAACACATTGACGTATCAAGCAGGTGCGGGGGTGGTTGCGGCAAGTGTTCCTGAAAATGAATTACAGGAAGTGAATAACAAATTAAATGCATTAAAAATGGCCATGGTGCTGGCCGAAAAAATACACGAATAAACTAAAATTTATTTTAGTTTATTCGAAATATAAAAAATAAATCAAGGGTTGAATAAGAAAGTAAATAAAGTGAACATGAAAATATTAGTATTTGACAATTACGATTCCTTTACCTACAATTTGGTACAACTAATTAAAGAATTAGCACCAAAGGCAGTGGTGGAAGTTTTTCGTAATGATGAGATTGCATTAGAAGCGGTTAATGCCTATGATAAAATTTTATTATCACCAGGTCCGGGGGTTCCTTCTGAGTCAGGATTATTGTTGCCGTTAATTAAAGCGTATGCTGCTAGCAAATCCATATTTGGTGTTTGTTTGGGGCAACAAGCTATTGGTGAATCATTTGGTGGGCAATTAACTAATTTATCAAAAGTGTATCACGGCATCGCAACCCCTATTGAATTGACAACACCTTCGGTATTATTTGAAGGGTTGCCTGCTAAATTTAGTGTGGGACGATATCATAGTTGGGTGGTAGACGAAAAAAACTTTCCAGCTGATTTAATCGTTACATCTAAAGATGAAAACGGGTATATCATGTCTTTAGAGCATAAAACTTATGATGTAAAGGGGGTGCAATATCATCCTGAAAGTGTGTTGACACCTGAAGGAAGTAAAATTATCAATAACTGGTTAAAAATTTAAAAAAATATTTTAACACTAGAAATACGATGAAAAAAATATTACAATATTTATTTGAACACAAATCCTTAAGCAGGGAACAAGCCATGGAAGTATTGGTGGACATCTCCAATGGAAAATACAATGAGCATGAAATTACTTCATTCATTACGGTGTATTTAATGCGCAGTATTACCATTGATGAGTTAATGGGGTTTAGAGATGCGTTACTTTCATTAGCAGTAAAAGTAAATGTAGGGGTAGATAATGCTATTGACATCGTTGGAACAGGTGGAGATGGAAAGGATACTTTTAATATTTCAACCTTGGCATGTTTTATAGTGGCAGGCGCGGGTCAGCCAGTGGTAAAGCATGGCAATTATGGAGCATCAAGTATCAGTGGATCTTCCAATGTGATGGAGCAATTGGGCTATAAATTTAAAAACGAGGAAGCCGCTTTAGCGAGAGAAGTAAAGGAAGCGGGCATTTGTTTTTTACATGCGCCCTTATTTCATCCAGCATTAAAAACAGTAGGACCTTTAAGAAGAAATATGGGAGTGCGAACTTTTTTCAATATGCTAGGACCCATTGTGAATCCCGCGCAACCAAAATTTCAATTAATTGGGGTGTATAATTTAGAAATGGCCAGAATTTATAATTATGTGTTGCAGTTGTTAAATAAGGAATTCACCATCATTCATAGTTTGGATGGTTATGATGAAATTTCATTGACCACAGATACTAAAATATTATCCAATACCGGAGAATCAATTAGAACGCCTTATCAATTAGGAAAAAAGCGGGTATTTGCAGCTGAATTAGAAGGGGGCAGTACGGTGGCCGAAGCTGCTGCTATTTTTAAAAATATTATTGAAGGAAAAGGGACCTGGTCTCAAAATGCTGTGGTATTGGCAAATGCTGCTATGGCATTGCATGTAACAGGTAAGTATGAAAATTATGATTTGGCTTTTCAAGCAGCGGTGAATAGTTTGGAATCGGGTGCGACAAATCAATGTTTAAAAAAATTAATTAGTCTACAATAATGAGCACAAATATATTAGCAAAAATTGTAGCGAGTAAGTTTGGTGAAGTAGCTGAACGAAAAAAACAAATTAGCATTGCGCAATTAGAGGCCATGCCTTTATTTGAACAAAAAGGATATTCATTGAAGGCAAATTTATTGGACAAAACAAAAACCGGTATCATCGCAGAGTTTAAAAGGCAATCACCTTCAAAGGGAATCATCAATGCTATTGCTAATGTTGCAGAAGTAACGAAAGCATATACGGAGTTTGGTGCGGCCGGAGTTTCAGTGTTAACAGATGGGCCCTATTTTGGCGGTAGCTTAGCCGATTTAAACATTGCGGTACAAAATTCAATTCCAGTATTGCGTAAAGAATTTATCATAGATGAGTTTCAAATCATAGAAGCAAAAGCACATGGTGCATCTGTGATATTGTTAATTGCATCTTGTTTAACACCTGCAGAAACTAAATTGTTGGCTGGCACGGCAAAAGAATTGGGTTTGGAAGTATTACTGGAGCTGCATGATGAAACGGAATTGGCACATATATTTGATGAAGTTGACTTTGTTGGAATAAATAATAGAAGTTTAAAATCATTTGAGGTAAATATTGAACATTCTTTAAAATTAAAGAACATGTTACCCAAAGAAAAGTTAAGTATTGCAGAGAGCGGTATTTATGATTTGGCTACTTTTCAGTTATTAAAAAAGGAAGGATTTGATGGATTTTTAATGGGAGAGTATTTTATGAAACAAGCGGATCCAGCAAAAGCGTTTGAATTATTTGTATCACAGATAAAATCAAGTAGCAATGCAATTTAAAGTATGTGGGATCACTGATTTAGCGCAAGCTATCGCGCTTGATGAAATGAAGCTAAATTATATTGGGTTTATTTTTTATGCGCCTTCAAAGCGATATGTATTAAATCAGTTGACATTAACTCAATTGGCTGATTTTAATCCAAAGCATGCAAAAAAAGTGGGGGTATTTGTAAATGCGCCCTTGGAACAGGTGATAGATATCATTAACAAAGCCAAATTGGATATCGTACAATTACATGGGGATGAGGATGCGCAATATTGTGCAACAATAAATCAAATAGTTCCAGTCGTGAAGGTATTTAGGGTGGGAAATTGTTTACCTGATTTTGCAGCATACGATACTGCAGCAACCTATTATCTATTTGATACCGATAGTACATTGTATGGAGGTACAGGACAACATTTTAATTGGGAGTTGATCAAAAATACTGATTTCAATAAGCCCTATTTTTTAAGTGGCGGTATTGGTCCAAATGATGTACATGGGATTGAAGTGATGAAAAAGACAAAAGCAGGGAAAAGTTTAACAGTGATTGATATTAATAGTCAATTTGAAACAGCGCCAGGAATAAAAAATTTAGAATTAATTAAAACATTTATAAATGCAAGCATTTAACACACAAGTAAATTATCAAAATCCGAGTATCGAGGGGTATTATGGTGAATTTGGTGGTGCGTATATCCCTGAGATGTTATTTAAAAATGTGGAAACCCTCAAAGCGGAATATTTAAAAATTATGCAGGATCCTGCATTTATCGCCGAAGTTGATGTTTTATTAAAAGATTATGTGGGCAGACCCACACCACTTTTTTTCGCTGAAAGATTAAGTAAAGAAATAGGTGCAAACATATATTTGAAGCGAGAAGATTTGTGTCATACAGGTGCGCATAAAATTAATAATACTATTGGTCAAATTGTTTTAGCCAAAAGATTAGGGAAAACAAAAATTATTGCTGAAACAGGTGCAGGGCAACATGGCGTAGCTACTGCAACAGTTTGTGCATTGAAGGGTATGGAATGTGTGGTGTATATGGGAGAGAAAGATATTGAAAGACAAGCGCCCAATGTAGCAAGAATGAAAATGCTAGGTGCGACAGTGGTTCCAGCTACAAGCGGAAGTAAAACATTGAAGGATGCGACCAATGAAGCAATACGTGCTTGGATTAATGAGCCTAATGAAACGCATTATATTATTGGTAGTGTTGTAGGGCCACATCCTTATCCGGATATGGTTGCTCGTTTTCAAAGTGTGATAAGTAAGGAAATGCGCTTACAGTTAAAGGAAAAATTAGGGAATGAATTGCCTACCCATGTGGTAGCATGTGTCGGTGGCGGTAGTAATGCTGCTGGTGCATTTTATCATTTTTTAAATGAACCTACTGTAGCATTGGTGGCTGTTGAAGCAGCTGGGCATGGAGTTCATTCAGGATTAAGTGCTGCTACTACCCAATTAGGGACACATGGTATTTTGCACGGTAGTAAAAGTATTGTGATGCAAACAAATGACGGCCAGGTAGTAGAGCCCCATAGTATTTCTGCTGGATTAGATTACCCAGGTATTGGCCCCTTACATGCATTTTTGTATGAAAGTAAGCGAGGTACCTTTTTAAGCGCAACAGATGAAGAGGCGTTGGCTTCCGCGTTTCATATATCACAGATTGAAGGCATTATACCTGCATTAGAGACTGCACACGCCTTTTCAGTATTGCCTAAATTAGGTTTGAAGCCAACTGATGTGGTGGTGGTTTGTTTAAGTGGAAGAGGCGATAAGGATTTGGCAACCTATATGGAACATTTGTAATTACAATTATAATCGAACAGGAATTAAATAAAATAAAAATGAGATTTTTTAGGGCAAAATTCGAGCTAATAGAATCTTAATGAAAATATAAAGTATGGCAAGATTAGAAAATTTATTTAAAGCACAATCAAAGCGCGTTTTGAATGTATACTGTACAGCAGGATATCCTGATTTGAATAGTACATTACAGATCATGGAAAGCTTGCAAGAAAACGGCGCAAATATTATTGAATTGGGGATGCCGTATAGCGATCCATTGGCCGACGGAGAAGTGATTCAAAGAAGTAGTCTTCATGCATTGTCAAATGGGATGACCCTTCAAGTATTATTTGAACAATTACAAGAAATGCGCAAAACAATTCATATTCCGGTAGTATTAATGGGGTATATGAATCCAATATTACAATTTGGTTTTGAAGCTTTTTGTGCGCGCGCAAAGGAAGTAGGCGTTGATGGATTAATTTTACCTGATTTACCATTGTATGAGTTTGAAAACATCTATGGAAAAACGATAAAAGACAACGGACTAGATTTTATTTTCCTTGTTACCCCGGAAACGCCGGAAGAAAGATTAAGAAAATTAGATAGTTTAAGTTCAGGATTTTTATATGCAGTAAGTTCATCTGCAACCACTGGAAAGGATAAGGATTTTACGCAAGTAGCACTTTACTTAAAAAGGCTGCAACAAATGAATCTGAAGAATCCAATATTAGTTGGATTCGGAATCAAGGATAAACAAAGCTTTGACGCAGTGAATGAATTTACCCAAGGAGCAATTATTGGATCAGCTTATATAAATGCTTTGGCAAAGGGGGAAGATATTGGTGTAACAACAAAACAATTTTTAAATGGGGTTCTGGGTAATTAATTTAATATGAATACAGTTATCATTCAATATAATGCAGGTAATATTCAGTCCGTGTTGTACGCATTGGAAAGGATTGGTATGACAGCAGTGGTGACTGATGACCCAAGCTTGATACAATCCGCTGACAAGGTTATTTTCCCTGGAGTAGGGGAAGCAAGTACTGCGATGCAATATTTAAAGGAACGTAATTTGGATGTATTAATTTCCGAATTAAAACAACCCGTATTAGGTATTTGTCTTGGCATGCAATTGATGTGTAGGCATTCTGAAGAAAATAACACCCCTTGTCTGGGAATTTTTGATGAACAGGTTCAAAAGTTTACGACTTCCATACCGACGCTTAAAATACCACAAATGGGTTGGAATACTATTTGCGATTTAAAAACCGATTTATTTACCTCCGTTCCAGAAAATAGTTTCGCTTATTTTGTACATGGTTATTATGCAACAATAGGTGCGCATACCATTGCTAAAACTGATTACATTCTAACTTATAGTGCTGCCTTGCAAAAAGATAATTTTTATGGTGTACAGTTCCATCCTGAGAAGTCGGCCTTGGTAGGAGAACAAATTATTAAAAACTTTATCGCACTTTAAACAAATCGCTTACATGCAAATTATACCAGCTATTGACATTATTGAAGGAAAGTGTGTCCGTTTAACGGAAGGCGATTATGCGCAAAAAAAAATATACAATGAAAATCCATTAGAAGTTGCAAAGGCTTTTGAGGGGATTGGTTTAATGCGTTTGCATTTGGTTGATTTAGATGGCGCAAAAGCTGGGGAGGTGATTAATTGGAAAGTATTAGAGAAAATTGCTACGCAAACTTCTTTGAAGATTGACTTTGGCGGAGGTATTAAAAAAGAAGCAACTTTAAAAATGGTGTTAGAGTCGGGCGCTACTTATGCAACGATTGGAAGTTTGGCAGTTAAAAATTCAGCATTATTTCAGGAATGGATTGCAAGGTTTGGGGCAGATGTGTTTATGTTGGGTGCTGATGTATTTGAAGAAAAAATTGCCATTGGCGGCTGGTTAGAAAAAACCAATATCACTGTATTTGATTTTATGAAAATGTATATGGACAAAGGCGTGAGTCAAATGTTTTGTACGGATATTCAAAAGGACGGAAAACTTCAAGGGCCATCCATTGAATTGTATGAAAAAATAATTAATCAATTCCCCACATTACATTTAATTGCGAGCGGCGGAGTGAGTTCCTTAGATGATTTAATTGAATTGGAGGAAATTGGTTGCAGTGCTGCAATAGTTGGGAAGGCGATTTATGAAAATAAAATTACCATTAATGATTTGGCTAATTTTAATTAATTGGCGCAAATAAAAATATTTACATGTTAACCAAACGAATTATACCTTGTTTAGATATTAAAGATGGCCGCACTGTCAAAGGGGTCAACTTTGCCGAATTACGAGATGCGGGAGATCCGATTGAATTAGCTGCGCTATATGCTTTACAAGGCGCGGATGAATTGGTTTTTTTGGACATCACAGCAACGGTAGAAAAAAGAAAAACCTTAAGTGAATTAGTCAATAAAATTGCACATAAAATTAATATCCCTTTTACGGTAGGCGGGGGTATAAAAACCGAGGAAGATGTGAGTGTATTATTGCAAAATGGCGCAGATAAGATTTCTATAAATACTGCAGCTTATATAGCTCCTAGTATTATTAAAAGCTTTGCAAAAAACTTTGGAAGTCAATGTGTGGTTTTGGCGATTGATACTAAATGTGAAGCAGATGGTAAATGGTATGTGTATTTAAATGGGGGGCGTCAAAAAACAGATACCTTAACTACGGAATGGGCAAAAAAAGCGGTGGATTTAGGGGCCGGTGAAATATTGTTGACTTCTATGAATCATGATGGCACGAAACAAGGATTTGCATTAGATATTACCGCAACGCTATCATCTACCTTACCTGTGCCTATTATTGCTTCAGGCGGTGGCGGGGAATCGGCGCATTTTTATGATGTTTTTACTACTGGGAAAGCGGATGCGGCATTAGCAGCGAGTATATTTCATTACAAGGAATTAGCAATACCTGATTTGAAACAATATCTAAATAATAAAGGCATCCCTATTCGGCTTTAAGTTTACCTCAAACCAAAACTTTAATTAATTTTAATTATGAATATCAATTTTACAAAATATGCCGATGGCTTAGTGCCTGCGATCATCCAAGATGCCAATACTAAAAGTGTATTGATGCTGGGTTTTATGAATCAAGCGGCAGTGGATGCAACTATTTCACTAAAGAATGTTACCTTTTTTAGTCGTTCAAAGAATAGGTTATGGACCAAAGGGGAGGAGAGTGGTAATTTTCTTCAATATATAAGTATGGCACTTGATTGCGATCAAGATACTTTACTCATTCAAGCGGTTCCATCAGGCCCGGTTTGTCATACAGGGACAACGACTTGTTGGGGGGAGGATGCAGAAAATGATTTTTCATTTCTACATCAATTGGAGGAAATCATTGAATCTCGTAAAAATGCAGACCCCTCGAGTTCCTATGTAGCTAGTTTATTTTCGAAGGGGATTAATAAAATTGCGCAAAAAGTAGGAGAGGAAGCTGTTGAATTAGTCATAGAAGCCAAAGACGATGATGCTAAGTTATTTTTAGATGAATCGGCTGATTTATTATTCCATTATATGATTTTATTACAAGCAAAAGGCTACCAGCTTAGCGATATCGCAAAAGTTTTAAAACAAAGACATCAAAGTTAAATTACTTATATTTACATTTCAATTTTTTAAATGATACCTATGAAAAAATGGATAATTGGTTTTTTAGTAATGTGTATTTATACAAATGTAAGCGCACAAGGAATTGTTATTAATGGAGAATTAAAAAATTTACCAGATAGTACGGTAGTGACTTTATTAGATGGAATGGGAAATAAGGAAGTAGCATCAGTTAAGGCCATAGGCGGAAAATTTGTATTAAAAGCAAGTACTAATTTTACTAGTATTTTTATTGTAGGATTTAGTGGCTTACAAGCAAAACTCCCTTTATTTATTAATAACGAAAAAATAAGTATCGCTGGAGATATTCAATCTCCAAATAATATTCAATACCAAGGCTCACCAAGCCATGCTGTATATCAATCCTATATGGCGGTGATGAATCCGAAGATGGAAGCCTATTTCAAAAGTTTAGCAGCGGTACAAGGGGAGAAAAATGAAAAAAGTAAGGACTCCTTGTCGCAAATTGCAGAAAGTCAGTCCAAGGATCTAATTTTTACTTATGAAAATATGAGTAGAATTAATAAGTCATCCCCTGTAACTACCTTCTTCTTATTTCAATATGCGAATATATTCCCATCGGTTAAAGATCAATTGGCTACCTACTACGATATGCTACAAGGGGATGCCAAAACAGGCCCTTTTGCAGATGTCATTAGTAAAACTTTAACCTCAAGTAGTTTTGGAAAGATTGGATCTGCCATGCCCAATTTCATACAAAATGATGTGAATGGCAAACCGGTTAGCTTAGCCTCATATAAAGGGAAATATGTATTGGTTGATTTTTGGGCAAGCTGGTGTGGACCTTGTCGCGCTGAAAATCCAAATGTGGTTAAGGCATATAATACTTTTAAGTCAAAAAACTTTACCATATTAAGTGTTAGCTTGGATAATAGCAAGGACAAGTGGTTGGAGGCTATCAAAAAAGACGGTTTAACATGGACCCATGTAAGTGATTTGAAATATTGGAAAAATGAAGTAGCCGTTCAATTTGGTATTGAAAGTATTCCAGCAAGTTTCATTTTAGATCCTGCAGGAAAAATTATCGCAAGAGATTTAAGAGGCGCTGACTTAAGTGCGTTTTTAAGCAAGACGCTGAAGTAATATTTTTATACTTATTTAAAAAGCCTGTCTCAGTAAATCGAGGCAGGCTTTTTAATTTTATACTTTCATAAAAATTGGGTGACTAATTTTTAAATCGATATTTTAAAAATATAAAGCATTTATAGGTCGATTTTCTGGAATTAATACTTGATTAATAATTGGTCATGGCATATATATTTATGGCTAAATCAATTTATATGAATCAGAAAAAAAAATTCCAAAACGGCAATGTGGGCCTGCCCGTAATTGTGATATTATTTGTATTAATCTTATTTGGGTGTACAAAAAATGATCCCATACCCCAAAATGAGAATTTAGTTGAAATTAGATCGCAAAGTAAATTTGCACAACTTCCAATTATTGAAACCATCGAAAGTGTAAACAAGGATGATGTATTAGTTAGCCAATTTATATTATCTGAACAGCATGATTATGCCAAGTATTCCTATGATAATGCGGTGTATCAAAAAATTAAATTTAAAAATTACGACAATTTAGAAGGACTTCTAATATCCTTAAATAATCCTAATCTACTAAATTCGAAAAGTGAAATATTTTTTGTAAGAGATAAAATAAATAATTCTTATTTAACTATTATACGAGAAAAGAGCACTAATTTCATCAAGGATACATTGGGATTAAAGCTAAAAAATTTGGATGGCAGCTTGCTTTTTAATGATCAATACTTAAATGGAAGATATGTTAAAAGCACTTATTTATCTCTTAACAAAAACGAGGTTATTAACTTATTTCCATCAAGTGTTAAAGGGGCTAATATAGTTTGGAGTTGTACTAAAGAAAAGTTTACTGAGTTTTATACGCAAGCAAAGATGAGATGCGAGTCGGATTTATTCTGTGACATTGCATGTAGTTTTAATCCTTGTTTTATAGCATATCTTGCTTTTGCCGTTGGAAGGTGTACTGAGCTAATAAAGGCTGTGAACTAATTTTAATAAATAAAAAATAAATATTATGTTTTTTTCAACAAACAATTTAAGCCCGGTTAAAAAATTAATTTTAGGTGTGGGTATAATATTAATTGCTGCAATACTTGCTATTTTGAATAAATATACTTTTTTAAGCGATATGCTTTTTGGAGTTGGCTTAGGTCTAGAGCTACTGGCAATTATTGGTTTCTACCAAACTTATAAAAATAAAAATCTACAAAAGAGTAAACTGGAATAATATCAATATGAATTAGATCTAAATTTTAGTAGTATTAATTAAAAAGCCTTGAATCACTTCAAGGCTTTTTTGTATTCGGCTTCTTCGAAACCTAATAAAATGACTTTGTCTTTCAAAGTTATTAGTGGGCGTTTAATAATGGATGTTTTTTCGATCATTAAAGCAATGGCTGCTTTTTGGGTGGTAATTTTTGCCTGCACCTCGGGGGCGAGTTGTCGCCAAGTAGCTCCTTTTTTATTGACAAGCGCATCCCAACCCACTTGCTTGCACCAAACAGTGAGTAATGCACTTGTTATACCTAGTTTTTTGTAATCATGAAATACGTAGGCAACTTTTTTTGCTTTTAACCAGTCTAATGCTTTTTTGACTGTGTTACAATTAGGGATTGCATATACTTTTAATTCGCTCATTTGAATTACTTTATATATTTTTTTGCTAACCAGCTTTCTGCTAATGGTTGCAACCATTGTGCTTCCATCTCTGCTTTGTTATTGACTAAATTATTAAAATACAAGCTATCATTGGTTAATAAACCATTCTCAATCGCATAGCCTACTTGTGCCAATGGGATGGTTTCTACTTTGTTCTTTACCCAAAATGCGAGTAATTCTCTATTAAACATTTGTAATTTAAATCTCTTTTCTATTTCTTTAATAATATGTACTGAACTATCTGTGCTACATCCGCCCACGGTGGTATGCGATTCATCCGCCATTAGCACAATGAACTGCCCATATAAAATAGTGGCAAACCCTTTTACATTTGCGCCGTGGCTTTTCCATATATCTGTAAAGTCCTCTAAGATGGTTTCAATTTCAAAAATCTCACTCATGCTAAATAATCGGTTGGATTGGTAGATCCATACCTTAGATTGTGGATGAAAATTTGCTGGAAAAATATTGGGTAAGTGTACTTTCATAGTCATTATATTATTTGATTGCTTGTGCAATTATTTCTGCGATATCTAAAACAGCAGGGTCATTTTGATTTTCTGCTACTTTTAATCCATCGGATAACATGGTATTGCAAAAAGGGCAGGCACTTGCTACAAAATCAGTGGCCGTTGCTCTTGCTTCTTCCGCACGCTCTGTATTAATTCTCTTGTCTCCTTTTTCTTCTTCTTTGAACATTTGTGCACCACCAGCACCACAACATAAACCCTTTGATTTACATCTTTTCATTTCCTTTAACTCCATATCTAAACTTTCCAATACTTTTCTTGGGGCTTCATAAATTTCATTCGCCCTGCCTAAATAACAACTATCATGGTAAGTAATTGATTTCCCTTTCCATTCATTGCTATCAGTAAATTTAATTTTTCCTTGTTCAATTAATTCTTGTAAAAATTGGGTATGATGAATCACATCATAGTCGCCACCCAATTCGGGGTATTCGTTTTTTAAAGTATTAAAACAATGTGGGCAGGTGGTTACAATTTTTTTGATATTGTAGCCATTCAAAATTTGAATATTTTGATAAGCCATCATTTGGAACATGAATTCATTACCAGCGCGCCTTGCAGGATCACCAGTGCATGCTTCTTCTTTTCCTAAAATTGCATATTTAACACCTGCTTTATTTAAAATGGTCGCAAAAGCCTTTGTAATTTTTTGCGCTCTTTGGTCAAAGCTGCCAGCACAACCTACCCAAAATAAAATTTCAGGTTGTTCGCCACTCGCCATCATTTCCGCCATTGTAGATACCTTCATAAAATTATTTTTATGCCTTTGTCCATGCATCACGGTCATCTGGAGAAAACTTCCATGGTGCAAAATTATTTTCTATATTACTAAACATACTATTCCATTCCTGCGGTGCATTACTTTGTTCCATTACAAGTGACCTTCTTAATTCAATGATAATGTCCAAGGGGGATATACTAATCGGACATTCCGTTACACAAGCATTACAAGTGGTACAGGCCCTTAATTCCTCCACTGTAATATAATCATGTAATAATGTTTTGCCATCTGGGACAAAGACTTTGTTTAGTTCTATATTTTTAGAGATGGTTTCAATTCGATCTCTGGTTGCCATCATTATTTTACGCGGACTTAATAACTTACCTGTGTTATTAGCTGGGCAGGCATCCGTACATCTACCACATTCCGAACAGCTGTAGGCGTCCATTAAGTTTTTCCAACTCAACTCAGTGGCTTCCTTAGCGCCAAAGCTTTCGGGGGCGGCTGCATTTGTTGGGGCCAACTCAGGTTGCATGGCATACAACACTTCATTTTGTATATCAGGCATATTATGGATCGTCCCACTAGGAATCAGTGGTGCATAGTAGGCATTTGGGAATGCTAAAACAATGTGCAAATGTTTTGAGTAAGGTAAATAATTCATAAAAGCGTAAATGCCAATAATATGAATCCACCAAGCTGTCTTTTCAACAAAAAACAATTGATCCTGATCAAAATTAGCCGTTAACCAGGGGGTAAAATTTTTCGATATAATAAAGCTTACTTCATGATCGGCCGCATTCATCAACAGGAATAAGCCCATCAATAAAATTTCAATAATCAATATATAATTTGCATCGGAGCGCGGCCATCCTTCCAAATCCTTACTGATAAATCTTTTTAATTTTATATTATTTCTTCTAATCAAAAAAATCACACATGCAATAGTGACTAGTAAAGCTAAAATTTCAAATGTATTTATTAAAAAAGTATAAAACTCACCCATGCTTTCTGAAAATACACGATGCGTTCCAAAAATACCATCCACAATAATTTCTAATAATTCAATATTAATGATAACGAATCCGATGTAAACTATTAAATGCAATACCGCTACAATTGGTTTTTGAAACATCTTTTTTTGACCCAAGGCCAATAAAATTACATTTCGCCATCTTTGTCCAGGGTGGTCATTTAAATGAGTGGCTTTCCCTAATAGTATACTACGCCTGATGCGCAATATTTTTTGTGTAAATATCCCAAAGGACAGTATGGTCAATAGACAAAAAATGATTTCAGAAATTAAACCCATGGTGTATTATTTCGCTGTTAGGGATCTACAAATTTAACCCATTTATAAAGTTAACGGGAGTAACTAGGCATTAATTTTTCTAAATTAATAGTAAAGCCATTGGCTACTCCATTTGCCATTGCTGAGGATAAGGGTGGGGGCTGGAAATTTGATGGCATTTAGTACAAAAAACAAGGATTTTACCCATTTTTTTCGGGTCGGAATTTTCTCAAAATCAACATCTAAGGAAAGGTACCATTGTTGGTAGCGTTTGATATCATCACGAATTATATCGCCATTGGGACTGGGCCAATTATTCCCATATCCGCCAAACATATTGTCCGCGCCATAACCAACTGCAATGTTCAACCATTTGGGTACAGGCAATTGGTTGTTGAAGTCATGTAAATTGGCACTTAGCCAATAGGTTTGCGCATTATAATCTTTGAATAATCTTTCGGTAAATACGGATCCAAAAAATTGGTTGGTTCTATCCTGCAACTGCTTGTCACTATATTTATTATAATGTGCACTAAATTTAAGTCGTACCCTTTGTTTTTTCCATAACAATTCTTGGCCCATCCAAAGTCCAACGCCAATCGTATTACTTCCTACATCAGACCAGCTCCAGCCCCATTGGCTGGAATAACCGTCAAGTGTTTCAATCACTGTTTGGTAAGCCAAACCTGAAAATCCTGCCAACAATACTGCTTTTTTATGATTTACACCAGCCCATTCCCAGGTCCTATAACTTAATCTAGTTAAACTATAAGCAGTATAAACATGTCCTACTTTATCCATATCCAACCATTCTCCTGCGTCATCGTAATAATGAAAACTACTTTTAGGGTATCCGGCATACCAAATTTTATTTAAGCCAATCATGGAAGCGCCATAGCCCAGCCCTTGAAGTGAAGTAACTAAGCGCAATCTTTTTTTAAAGTTGATAGGGTAGATTGAAATATTTGTATCTAGGCTAGGTTCACTTTTTGTGTGAGCGTTAGTAATTATTATACTTGAATCAGCCGTTTGACCCATACCCCTTTGGGCAATTAAAAACAGGGAAATAAATAAGATTGTAATTAACTTCATGTTATTATATATCAAATTTAAACATTAAAATTAATAATCCTCCTTTGCGAATTGGTGGATTTGCAATTATTGCTTAAAATTGCCATTAAACAAGGAACTATGAGTGAAATGATTGAATTGAATGTGCAGCGCTGGTTGTCCGGAAATTATGATGCGAATACAAAACAAATCATTCTTGAATTACAAGCGAATAGCAAAGAAGAATTACAAGATTCATTTTATAGAAATTTGGAATTTGGCACAGGGGGATTAAGAGGAATTATGGGGGTGGGGACCAATCGAATTAATAAGTACACGATTGGCATGGCGACACAAGGCTTTTCCAATTACTTACTTAAAACTTATCCGAACGAATCAATAGCTGTTGCCATTGGGCATGATAGTAGAAATAATTCCCGATTTTTTGCAGAAACTACTGCGCAAGTATTTGCTGCGAATGGGATTAAAGTGTTTTTGTTTGAAGCATTAAGACCAACCCCTGAATTAAGCTTTGCGATTAGACAACTTAAATGTAAAGCAGGAGTGGTATGTACCGCATCCCATAATCCTAAGGAATACAATGGCTATAAAGCTTATTGGGATGATGGCGGTCAACTAGTACCGCCGCATGATAAAAATGTAATTAGTGAAGTTGAACTAATTCAAAACGTAGATGAGGTTAAGTGGTCAGGTGGCGAGCATAATATACAATTGATGGGGGAAGCAATGGATCAGGATTATATCAAAATGCTTAAATCATTAAGTGTGTATCCTGAAATAATTGCACAACAGCAGGATTTAAAAATTGTGTATACGCCCATTCATGGTACTGGAATTACATTGGTGCCAAAAGTGTTAGCTAGTTTTGGTTTTACGAATGTGACGGTTGTAGATGAACAAGCAACACCCGATGGAAATTTCCCCACAGTTAAATACCCGAATCCGGAAGAAAGTGAAACTATGAGCATTGGTTTGGCGAAAGCGAAAGCGATAGATGCGGATATTTTATTAGGCACAGACCCGGATGCAGATCGAGTAGGGGTGGGAGTTAAAAATCATAAAGGGGAATGGGTATTAATGAATGGCAATCAAACTGCAGTTTTGGCATTTGCCTATATGATGGAGGCTCGAAGGGCCAAAGGCATTGCTGCACCCAATGATATGGTAGTGACCACCATTGTAACGACAGAAATGATCAACCAGGTAGCTAAAATAAACGAAGTTAATTGCTACAATGTGTTAACTGGATTTAAATGGATTGCTGAATTAGTGAAAGAAAAAGAAGGCAAGGAAAATTATATTATCGGCGGCGAAGAAAGCTTTGGCTTAATGATTGGGGATCAAATTCGGGATAAAGATGCGGTGAGTGCGGTAGCCTTATTATGTGAAATGGCAGCTTATGAAAAAAGCAAGGGTAAAACACTATTTGATAAGATGATTGAATTATACATTCAATATGGTTTTTATTATGAAAATTTAATCAGTATTACCAAAAAGGGAATGAACGGACAGCAGGAAATTAAGGACATGATGGAAGGATATCGTCAGTCACCCCCTGTGACTATTGACGGCGAAGCAGTGGTAACAGTATTAGATTATGAGTTACAGCTGGGAAAAAATTTACAGACGGGCGAAACTTGGAAATTAAATTTACCGAAAAGTAATGTGTTGCAATTTATAACTGCGAAGGGTAGTAAAATTTCTGCAAGGCCAAGTGGTACAGAGCCTAAAATTAAATTTTACTTTAGTGTGAATACGGAATTAAAAAACAGGGAATCATTTGATCAAAAATATCAAATGTTGCAAGAAAAAATAAATGGCATTATCAAAGACATGCAATTAAATTAGCCTTAAAGCATGAATAAATCAGCGCCATTGGTAGATGCCTACCTGCATAAGGGATTAAGAGAAAAATTGGTGATTCTTTTAAGGGATAAAGGGATTACAGATGAAAATGTGTTAGCAGCTATTGGTAAAATCCCCAGACATTTTTTTTTAGATTCTGCTTTTGATAAAATTGCTTATGAAGATCGCGCATTTCCAATCGCTGCAGATCAAACTATATCACAGCCGTATACGGTTGCTTATCAAACGCAATTATTACAAATTAAAAAAGGAGATAAAGTACTTGAAATAGGCACTGGGAGTATGTATCAAACATCGGTACTAGCTGAAATGGGAGCGCAGGTATTTACCATTGAAAGACAAAAGCAATTGTTTGATAAAACTGCTAAATATGTTTTTAAGGACTTGTATTTGAACGTACAATTTTTCTTTGGTGACGGGTTTGAGGGATTGCCAGATTTAGCGCCCTTTGATAAAATACTAATTACTGCTGCAGCGCCTCATTTGCCAGAAAAATTATGGAGTCAATTAAAAACCAGTGGTAAAATGATTATCCCTATGGATGAATCTGAAACTGCGCAACGTATGATGCGCTTAACCAAAAAGAGAGATGGGTCTGTTAAGAAAGAAGCCTTCGATCAGTTTTCCTTTGTACCTATGTTGCAAGGAAAAACCCAAAAATAAAATGAATTGAATTTTACTTTTGGGTTTAAATAGTATGAATAAAGGCGCTATCCCTTTATTTTAGTTTCATTATTGTCCTTGTTCCATAGATCCACCATCTTCCATTCTGTTATTTTTTCTTCTTAATAAATTCACATCAAATTTACCAAAACGATAGGAGAAGTTAATTCTAAAAAATTGCTGATCTCTGATTCGAGTCACATTTTGAACAAAGTATAAGCTTTCAGAATAAGTTTTAGTCACCCTTGTTTTGAAAGGATCACTTACGCTGATGGAAACATTTGCAGTACGACCACCTGATAAAGTCCACTCTTTTTTAATCGCAATATCTGAATCAAAATAAGGAAGATTATACCCTTGCGCAGTGGATTGTGGTCCACCACCAAACCCGCCACCAAAACTGCGACCCGATCCTCCTGCACTGCCACCTGGAGGTAAAATTGTTTTGGCTTGGTATTGACCACTCACTTGAATAGAATAGCCTTTGGGTAATTTAAAGTTATGGTTCATCTTACTAAACCAACTTACTAAATCATTATTTACATTTTGTCCAGGGATGGTTGCTTGTATGGATGAGTTAAATAAATTAAAACTCAAGTTGACGTCCCACCATTTGTTAATCGTTGTTTTATTGCTTAGCTCAAGACCATAAGTGATGGCGGTGTTTGCG
>CAJBLA010000105.1 GCA_903953815.1 uncultured Bacteroidota bacterium
ACTGCAGGATTTTTTGGTAAATTATTCTTAATGATGGCAGGTGCCGCTAAAGAAAATTACGGACTCATTACTTTTGCCGCATTAAATATGGTCATTTCCTTTTTCTATTATTTAAAAGTGGTGAAGGCGATATTCATGGAGGAAAATGAGCAACCAATTCAAAAATTAAGCGTTCCAGGAATAACAAAGTTGGCAATGTATATCTGTGTAGCAGGAATTATTATTACTGGATTAGCTAGTATGGTATATGATTATATTTATTCACTAAGTATTGGCTTGTAAAAAAATAGTTGATTATGGCAATTAATAAGAACCACGAATTTGAAGATTTAGATAGTATTAAATGTGCGATTGTTGAAAAAAATGCAAGCACTGAACGCGTTACATTTTTAAAGCAATTGTTGGAATTAAATAAATACCAAGTTGTGGTGGTGGGAAGCCCTGCCCCTAAAGCAGCACCGGCCGCGCCAGTTGCAGCTCCTGCAGTTGAAGGCGATGCGACGACACCAGCACCAGCGCCTCCAGTTCCTGAAGCGCCCCCAGCACCAACTACTTTTACAGTGGGTGTAACCGATTTAACCTTTAATGCCACCAATGCTATTTTTGGTCGTCAATTAAAAACCGACAACGGAACTATAGTTACCCTTGCTTATTGGCAAGAAAAAGAGGCGGTTTCCAATGACGAAGTGCCCTATTTTGATCAGTTCAAATAACTCCTTTTGTGCTTATAAGTTTACTCCATTTAAATTTTACGCCTACTTTAGTTTACTTCGTTTAAATTAAAATTATCAACCGCAAGTAATAAGAAATAATTATAGAAATAGTTTATCCCTATTTTATTCAGCACATCCAAAAACAAAAACCCCAAGCAAGCTTGGGGTTTTTTATAAATAGCATTTAAGCTTATTCTATTTGAATCAGCTAATTACTTTTTTGCTTGTACTTTTTTATGTAAATCATCCAACTTACTTGTGTACAAACTACGGCCATGGGTACCTAAAATAATTTCATTATCTCTAGGATGAATCACGATATCGTGAATAGGTACCGCGTTAGGTAAGCCTTTACTCCAGCCCATGGAACTATTACCACCATCTGTACTTACATACAAACCACCATCCGTTCCTACATATAACACTTGGCTTGAAATATTATCTTCGGTAATTACATTGACTGCTTCTAATGGCAAATCCTTCATGATTTGCGTCCAAGTTGTACCATAATCATTACTTACATACACATAAGCATTAAAATGATCGTTACGATATCCGTTCAATGTCGCATAAACGCGTGATTCACTGTACGCACTTGCCAATACCCTGCTCACATATAAACCTTTAGGTAATTTTGCACTCAATAAAGTAAAAGTATACCCACCATCTTTTGAAATGTGAATCATACCGTCATCTGTTCCTACATAAATTAAACCAAAACGGAATGGACTTTCACTCATAGTTGTTAAAGTACCATAAGGAACATCCCCTTGCGCTGGGTTGGAAGTTAATTCAGTACTTAATGTTACTAAACTATCTCCTTTACTCATAGAGCGGTGA
>CAJBLA010000106.1 GCA_903953815.1 uncultured Bacteroidota bacterium
CTTAACCCATACCTTAATGCAGGATTAATTTGAAGATTATTATATCTTTTGTATTGTTTTGAATAGGACATTCTAAAATTCATCACCCTTCCTTCCGCAGGATTAAAATAACTAGGAAAGGTGGTGAGTAAAGGATCAAATCGTAGGAAGGTTTTTTTAGTTTGTATACTATAATTATATCCTCTTAAAAACACATTTAAAAACTTTGGCTTATTCCTGACCTTATCCACGCTATCCATATAAGCAGGTGTAGATCGCAATTTTTCAAGACTGTCCTTTTTAATAAAATCCAAAGCCTCACTAGGAAGCAACGAAACAGGGCGTGCACTATCCCAAAATTGCAATGATTTTTTATTAGAACTATCTAGGTATTTGATGACAATATTGCTAAAATACTTTGGACCAAAATTTTTATTGATTTCATATTGGTTATACACCTGCAAAAAGCCACCATAAAACTTGAAACCCAAAAAACTACCAGCAATATTACTCACTTGTTGCTTTACCACCCATTGATTATTAATGGGTGTATAAATTTGCTCATAGCTCACCGTATCCACTAATTGCAACTGCTGTTCCTTTAACAAATTCAACTGGACACTATGAATGCACCAACGACCATCAATGATGGTGATGAACCCAGTAAACAAAGGTTCCTGCTTACGCTTAGGTGTTACTTTAATTCTACAAATCTCAAGTCCATTTTCATAAAACGACCCTAGGTATTTATACTTGTAATAATTAAGTGCATTATCTGCGATAGGTGAAATAAATCCACGTGGATTAAAGGCATTACTTACCACAATATTGTTTTCGTAAAATGAGATAATTGATGGATTTCCAAATCCAAACCCATTACTACGCCCACTCACCTTAGTGGAAGTTATTTCGACTTTTTTTTGATTGTCTTTAATGGAATAATCTGCAAAAGTTTCTGACAAATACAACAGCTTCGCTTTACTGGTATCGCCATCCTCAAAATCAACCGTATCCCCTAAAAACTTACTGGGGTAGTCCCTCAATTGTATTTGACCCTTTAAATATACTTGACATTTAAAATTATTGAACTCCTTTAAATAGATGGGTCTTTGCTTAATCGCATTTCTGATAATTTCATATGCCGGATCCTCCCCTTTATTTGACACAACCACCTCCTTCAATTCGTATTCTTGTTCCTCTAAAACAAAATTTAAAGTGGTGACATTGTCATCAATTTTTATTTTTTTCTCATTGGTCTTAAATCCAATATTTTGACAGACAACAATATATTCCCCTTTTGCTACTTGCAATGCATACTGCCCCCTACTATTAGCCGTAGTTCCCTTGGTAGTTTTTTTGATACTAATTGACGCGAATGGTATTTCCTTCCCCTTCATATCCTTTACAGTTCCTTGTAAAGTACCCGCCTTTACTATTGAAGACTGAAACACAAAAGCAATGATCAATAGACAAGAACGATATAATAAAGTAGTTTTCAAAAGCGAGTTTTATAATTTATAAATAGAACGAATAAGTATGAAATAGGTTACAAAATCATACTCCAGCCTATTTCATTTCTAAAGTTAAATATTTAGCGGTATGTGTTTTTGATTTTTTAATCATTTCTTCCGGGCTACCTGCAAACTGAATTAGTCCGCCGCCACTTCCCCCTTCGGGACCTAGGTCAATAATATGATCGGCTACTTTTATTACATCCATGTTATGCTCAATGACTAATACGGTATTGCCCCTATCCACTAGTCTATTCAATACCCCAATTAATAATTGTATGTCCTGAAAATGCAAACCCGTAGTGGGTTCATCTAGTATATAAAATGTTTTACCCGTATCCTTCTTTCCTAATTCCGTTGCCAATTTTACACGCTGCGCTTCACCCCCACTTAAGGTAACCGCTGATTGTCCTAAAGTGATATATCCTAATCCCACTTCCAACAACACTTTTAATTTGCGATAAATAAATGGAACTGCTTGAAAAAATTCACAAGCTTCTTCCACAGTCATGTTCAAGACATCGCTGATGGACTTGCCCTTATACCTAATTTCCAGTGTTTCTCTGTTATATCTTTTACCGCCACATTTTTCACAATGCACATATACATCTGGTAAAAAATTCATCTCTATTACACGCATCCCGCCTCCTTCACATACTTCGCAACGCCCATTTTTAACATTGAATGAAAAACGACCTGCTTGATAGCCCCTAATTTTTGCTTCAGGTACAGATGCAAACAAAGTTCTAATATCAGTAAAAAAGCCACAATAAGTTGCAGGATTACTTCGAGGTGTTCGACCAATGGGTGATTGATCAATCTCAATAACTTTATCAATATTTTCTATGCCTGCCACTTTTACATAAGGCATGGGCTTGGTTTTACTTTGATAACAATACTGAGATAAAATTGGATACAAAGTTTCATTAATCAATGTCGACTTTCCACTTCCACTTACTCCCGTGACTACGGTAAATGTCCCTAAAGGAAAATCACAATTCACTTTTTGTAAAGTATTACCAGTAGCTCCTTTAATACTTATAATTTGACCATTCCCTTTTCTGCGTTCTGACGGTATCTCGATTTTCTTTTTCCCTGCTAGATAAAGTGCTGTGTCCGATTTTAATTTGATAATTTCCTGTGGGGTTCCTTGTGCTACAATATGACCGCCATGAATCCCCGCTTTTGGACCAATATCCACTAAGTAATCTGCCGCCATCATGATATCCTTATCATGCTCTACCACTAATACTGTATTACCGATATCACGTAATTGTTTTAATGCAGTGATTAATCTTTGGTTATCTCTTTGATGAAGGCCGATAGAAGGCTCATCCAATATATAAGTAATCCCTTGTAATTGAGATCCAATTTGCGTTGCCAAACGAATACGTTGCGACTCCCCGCCACTCAATGATTTGGAAGGGCGACTTAAAGACAAATAGGATAACCCCACATTCATTAAAAAAGAAATACGATCATCAATTTCTTTTAATATACCACTTGCAATTTGTGAATCTTTTTTATCCAACTTTACTGGCAATTTTTTAAACCACTCTTGCAAGTCGTCCAAATGCATGTCATTTAAAAATGCAATATTTTTTTCATTTACCTTAAACCACAAACTTTCTTTTCTTAATCTAGCACCTTCGCAAGTTGGGCAAGTGTTCAATTCCATAAACTGCTCCACCCATGCCTTTAACACCTCTGTACTTTGTGATGAGGTAAACCATCTTTTCAACATAGGCACAATACCTTCATAACTTCCTGTATAGGTATCTGGAATATTTTCATCGTTCAAATCCAAATCTAAATTGGATGAAATATTTTTATCCCCAAATAAAATCAAATCTAATTGCTCTTTGCTTAATTCATTGATGGCTTTATCTAAGTTAATTTTATATTTTCTTGCAAACTGTTTTACTTGATTATAAACGCTTGCTTCTCTTTCTTCCCCCAACGGCGTAACGCCTCCTTCCTTAATACTAAATGATTTATCTGGAATGAGTAAATCCATGTTAATGGCATACACATTACCCAATCCCTTGCAATTTGGACAAGCACCATAAGGAGAATTAAACGAAAAGCTATTCGGTGAAGGCTCCTCATAACTAAGTCCGGTGGTTTCACACATCAATTGTTTTGAATATTGAACCGCTTTTGTTTTCCCTTCTTCTAAAACAAATAACAAATCCTTACCCATTTTTAAACATTGGGAAACACTTTCACCCAATCTAATTTTCATAGCCGCATTCACTGGGATACGATCCACGACTACCTCAATATCATGTATTTTATATCGGTCTACCTGATACTTCGGTCTTAATTCAACAATCTCTCCATCTACTCTTGCTTTTACAAAGCCCTTTTTTCTAATTTCTTCAAATAGCTCGCGATAATGTCCCTTACGACCACGTACCACTGGCGCCAATAAATTAATTTTTTTATCCTTAAACTGTGTGGCAATATTTTGAATGATTTCTGCTTCGGAAAATTTCACCATGGGTTTTCCCGTATTGTAACTATAGGCCTTCCCAATTCTTGCATATAATAAACGCAAAAAATCATATAATTCCGTAACCGTTCCAACTGTTGACCTTGGGTTTTTGTTGGTCGTTTTTTGCTCAATTGCAATGACTGGCGACAAACCGGTAATTTGATCCACATCGGGTCTTTCCATATCTCCCATAAACTGCCTTGCATACGCACTAAAGCTTTCCATATAACGTCGCTGCCCCTCGTTGTAAAGGGTATCAAAAGCCAGGGATGATTTTCCGCTTCCACTCACACCGGTAAACACCACCAATTCATTTTTTGGGATGATAATATCAAAATTTTTCAAGTTATGCTCCCTAGCGCCAATGACCGATATATATTCTTTTTGTTTATTCATGAGATTTGGTAAAGTTATAACAACCCATCAAATAAATAGTTGACTCATGAGCACAAACATTTAGTAATTTTGCATAAATAAGCCTATTAAAACCATGTCTATTTTAAATCGCACAAAATTGCCCTTAAATGTTAGCTACAGATTGGCGCAGGCTTATGCATTCATCATGGCCATTATATTATTCATTCTTAGCTATATTTTTGGGAGAGATGGCTTGTTTTTATGGTTTAATACCAATCTTGGCACATTTGCAGATACCTTTTTTTCCTATTTCACTTATTTAGCGGAAGGCTGGATTTGGATACCTTATTTGCTAGTTTTAGTATTGCTTTTAAAAAAAGATGCTGCATTTATTTTGATCAATTTTTTAAGTTCTACGATTCTGACCCAAGTGCCCAAAAATGTATTCTGGCCAAATGTGAATCGACCCATAGCGAGTGGTATTCCAACTACTCAAATTCATACAGTACCAGGTGTAGAAGTGCATACTTACAATAGTTTTCCCTCAGGTCATACCGCAACCGCATTCACTTTATTTTTAATTACTGTATACCTATTTCCAAATAAAAAAGTTGTACTAGCTGGTGCTATATACGCTCTAATTTGTGGGTATTCTAGAATATACCTTGGACAACATTTCCCATTAGATATTGCTGGAGGAATTATTGCAGCATTATTAAGTGTTGCATTAAGTATACAAATAAGAAAAAAATTATTTAAAAAGCCTTTTTAATATTGCACCCTATGAAATATAAAATATTTAGTTTCATTATCGCCCTAAGCTTCATTGGGCAATTAGCATCGCAGGATACCTCAAAAGTAAATAACCACAACTACACTGTTGCTGAAAAAAATATTATTGACATCACCCAGCAAATTATTCCTGGTCGAAAAAATAGTCCAGCGCAACAAGTCAAGCCCTATGTTATTTTAATATCGGCAGATGGGTTTAGGGCTGATTTTGCAGAAAAATACGAGGCAAAGAATTTACAAAATTTATCCAATAATGGAATTCGTGCAAAATTCATGACCCCCTCCTATCCTTCAGTTACATTCCCAAATCATTATAGTATTGTTACAGGATTATATCCATCCCATCATGGTCTGGTGGACAATAGCTATATCGATGTTCCTACTGGCGCATTTTACAATATGGGAAATAAAAAAATGGTTGCCGAAGGAAAATGGTATGGAGGAACACCACTATGGGTATTAGCTGAAAAACAAAATATGATTACGGCTAGTTTTTACTGGGTTGCTTCGGAAGCAGCTATACAAGGTATTCGTCCTACCTATTATTATAATTATAGTGAAAAAATACCAATTGGAACTAGGATCAAAGCGGTGAAAGATTGGTTAACGCTACCTGAAGAAAATCGTCCGCACTTTATCACTTTTTATTTCCCAGATGTTGATCATGACGCCCATGACTTTGGCCCGGAAGATCCGAGAGTTAAAAAATCTGTTCAATTTGTAGATAGTAGCATTCATGCTTTACAATTAGCACTTGCCCCATTAAACCTTCCGATTAGTTATATATTCGTATCTGATCATGGGATGACTACAGTAGACAATGTAAATACCTTGGGTTTACCAAAAGCAGTAGATACAGCTTTCTTTAAAGTGCCATGGGGAGATGCACAATTACATTTGTATGCCAAGGATGCTTCAAAAATTGAACCTACTTACCAGGAATTAAAAAAAGATACCA
>CAJBLA010000107.1 GCA_903953815.1 uncultured Bacteroidota bacterium
CACATGCGCCTGATCACCTTGCTTAAATTGAATTAATTGCTCCTGGATGGCTTCGTTGTCTAAGTAATTATATTTGTCTGAAACAAAGTGCCCCTTTGCTGTCATCCCAGGCATGTCCGTTAAATCATAATACTGACACAATCCATTTTCATCCAATAATTGATAAACTAATTTGCATCCAGAACAACAAAATACTTTATCATTCCAAAGTATTGAATCATCACAATCAACCCCGCAATGGTAACAATGTTGTGGCATATAGACAGCAAAGATGCCGCCTAACTTATTCGATTAAAATGAGCCGAATCATGAAAAATCATGATAAATATCATACATCCAAAATGGCCTAATGAATCATCTTTTGAAATTGTGGATCCATCAAGTTGGTTGCTTCATAATAACCTTGCTTATACCAACGCATTCTTGCCAATAAACTGGCCATTTCAGGCTGCACCCTCTTTTTTGAACTATTCAGTTTCCCAACACTACTCGGTGAATGTTGTTTGGCAAAATTGATGAATGCCTCCCAAGTTGTTTCATTATTATACTGCGTCAGTAAATCGGAAACATTTTTCAGTTGGGTCATTTTGGGTAAATTGGAAAGATAAAAACCAAGTACAAACTCGTTGATTAAATTATTTTGTAATGCCAGATGATTGGTTGTATCCATTACTATATCATTACTTACAACCCACTTGTCAGGATAAATACCACCACCACCATACACTAAATTGCCCTTTGGAGTTTTGAATGAATTTCCTTTGAAATTAGAATCCGGCAAACCAATCGCATCTTCATGTATTCTTTTAACGTAAGCATCTTCATATGCTTCCTTTCCTAAAACATAAGGGCGTTGGATATTTCTGCCTAATGGGGTATAATATTTTGCTGTTGTTAAGCGCAATGCGCCTCCATTTGATAAATTAAATTGCTGTTGCACCAATCCCTTGCCAAATGACCTTGTTCCTACAATCGTCGCTCTATCCCAATCCTGTAATGCCCCAGCTAATACTTCACTAGCCGATGCAGAGGATTCATTCATTAATATTGTAATTTTTCCTTGCTCAAAAAGACCTTCTCTTTTACTATAATAATCTACCCTAGGTGAATGTACCCCTTCGGTGTAAACAATTAATTTATTTCCAGGCAATAATTCATCAGCAATTCCAACAGCCTCAGAAAGTAAACCACCTCCATTATTACGCAAATCCAAAACCAATGACTTCATCCCTTTTTGGACCAATGGATCCAAGGCTTGCATAAAAGCTTCATAAGTTCGATCTGTAAACTTATTTAATTTAATATACCCAACAGTGTCACTGATCATATAATATGCATCAATCGGAGAAATGGGAATATTAGCCCTTGTTAATTGCAATTGCACTTGCTTATTTTTTCGCAAAACCAATAATTTCAATGGACTATCTTCTGGCCCTTTTACTTTTTGCCTTACTTCATCTGCTTGCAAATTCCCACCAGACAATTTTATCGAATCATTTGCTTTCAATAAGATATCGCCTAACTGAACGCCTCCTTTAAAGGCTGGACCGTCCTTTAACACATAAGTGACAAAAAAGCTATCTCTAAACTGCTGAAATTCGATACCAATTCCTTTTAAGTTGGCTGCCAATTGTTCATTCACATCTACCAAATCCGCGGGTGGAATATATACAGAATGCGGATCCAATTGGCTTAAATAATAATCAGCTAATTTAATACTTGCACTATCATTTTTCAGGGAATCAACATATTTTGATTGCACAATTTGGATCATTTCCAAAATCGGATCCTGCTTTGCAGTGAATAAACCCCTAGTAGATAAATCTCCCTTCACAAACACCCCAATCACAATACCGACAATAATCATTAGGGCATATGAAATGGGG
>CAJBLA010000108.1 GCA_903953815.1 uncultured Bacteroidota bacterium
CAACACGCCTTGAACCATCAATACCGATTTTTAAGCTACGGAGATGGGTGTTTATTTTGGATGCCAGATGGTATTCAAGCATCCAATGATTAATGTAGACCAATATTATAAATTAAATTAAGCAACAGGAAGCGTAATTTCAATAGTGGTGCCGTGGTCCAACTCGCTCTGAACGCGAATCTGCCCTTTATGTAAGGCAACAATACGCTTTACATAACTCATACCTAAGCCGAAACCTTTTACATTGTGAATATTACCAGAATGGGCGCGATAGAATTTTTCAAAAATATGCTTTTTCGTTTCATTGGTCATCCCTATCCCATTATCCTCAACGGTAATGATTATTTTATTATTCACATTAGCAGTGCTTACTAAAATATCAATCGCTTCCTTGGAGTACTTAATGGCATTATCCATTAAATTAGATAGCACATGTAATAAGTGTTCCTCATCTGCGGCAATTTCTGGCTTTGTTGCATCTAGCTGCATATGAATATTAGAAGGCTTCTCCTCTAATTGTAATTTATAACTGTCCACTACTGCCTGAATTAGGTCATGTACATTCACAGGCTGCTTGTTTAATTCTAGGTCCTTATTTTCAAGCTGCCCGGTTTCTAAAATAGTCTCCACATGTTTATTCATGCGTACATTTTCCTCCTTAATAATATTACTAAAATAGGCAACTGAAGTTGGATCCGACTGCACTTTTGCGGTTTTTAAAGCATCCACCGCCAAGGAAATTGTCGCTAAAGGCGTTTTTAATTCATGCGTCATGTTGTTAATAAAATCATTCTTGATTTCATTCACCTTACGCTGATTTAATAAGGACCTAATAGTAATAAAAAACGCCGCTAATACGACGATAATAAAAAGTATCGCCCCCAAAATAATCCACTTCAATGAATTTAGTAAATACAATCTTACATCAGGAATAACAATGATTAAGGATTCAAAGGGGCCCACTGGCTCAATGACATCCTGCGGCATCACAGGTACACGAACTTGCAAACTGTTTAAATCTTCCGTGAAAGAATCATCAAAATTATTACTCCGTAATTCGAGTATGCTTTTTTTATCTGCCACCGCAAATTCAAAATGCAAGTCACTAATTTCAAATTTATCAAATGCAGATTTTATTTTTTGATTCAACTCTTTATAATCATACATATCTGCTATGGTAGACTCTTCAAATTTGTGTAAATGATATTCATTCTCCAAACTTAATCGCCCCCTTTTTGGCAATCGAAATGACAATCCGCTATTCATTTTTTTACCAATATCCGTCACTACTAATAAACCTGTTTGATTGATCTTTTCAGATAATTGATTCCTTTGTAATAAAAACAAACCCTGCAACCAAGTAATTTGGATGAACAATATCCCAATGATGGACAAAGTGATTAAAACAATAATAACTGGGAATGTTTTTTTCATATACAACGAATGCGAAAAGTTCCTTTTTTACCTACTTTTTACATTATGTGAATATAAATAAAAATCCCTCCAGATAAGTCGGGAGGGATTCAAATATTTTATAATATTTTGTTATTGTATCATTACAAAACGCCTTCAACCAGAACAGTAGTTTTATTATTAGCCACTTCCACAAAACCACTCTTAATGGTGTATGCTTCCGATTTAGTAGCAGTCATCAAAACCTTTACTTGACCCTTACCTAAAGCACTCACTAAAGGAGCGTGCTTATTCAAAATTTCAAATAAACCATCAATACCTGGCAATTGCACCCCAAATACATCTCCACTAAATAACTTTTTGTCGGGCGTTAATATTTCCAATAACATGTGCGCAGTTTAAATGTTCGAATTTGTTAATTAAGCTTGAGCCATCATTTTCTTACCTTTCTCAATTGCATCTTCTAAAGATCCAACTAAGTTGAATGCAGCTTCTGGATATTGATCAACCTCGCCATCCATAATTGCGTTAAATCCGCGAATGGTATCTTCAATAGATACAAACACCCCTTTTAAACCTGTAAACTGTTCAGCTACATGGAAAGGTTGTGACAAGAATCTTTGAACACGACGCGCACGAGATACGATTAATTTATCTTCATCACTTAATTCATCCATACCTAAGATGGCGATGATATCTTGTAATTCCTTATAACGTTGTAAAATCATTTTAACTCTTTGCGCTGTATCATAATGTGCATCACCTACAATCGCTGGTGTTAAAATTCTTGAAGTTGAATCCAAAGGATCCACCGCAGGATAAATACCTAAATCGGCAATTTTACGAGACAATACTGTTGTTGCATCTAAGTGCGCAAAAGTGGTTGCTGGCGCTGGATCTGTTAAATCATCCGCAGGTACATATACCGCTTGTACAGAGGTAATGGAACCATTTTTTGTTGAAGTAATACGCTCTTGCATCAATCCCATTTCTGTTGCCAATGTTGGTTGGTAACCTACCGCAGATGGCATACGACCTAATAAAGCCGACACCTCAGAACCTGCTTGTGTAAAACGGAAGATATTATCAACGAAAAATAAAATGTCTTTTCCTTTTCCTGCACCATCACCATCACGGAAATATTCTGCAATCGTCAAACCACTTAAGGCAACACGCGCACGTGCTCCAGGAGGCTCATTCATTTGTCCAAATACGAAAGTAGCTTTTGATTCTTTTAATTCCTCTAAGTTTACTTTGCTTAAATCCCATCCACCTTCTTCCATGCTATGTTTGAAAGCATCACCATATTTCATGATCCCTGCTTCAATCATCTCACGTAATAAGTCATTACCCTCACG
>CAJBLA010000109.1 GCA_903953815.1 uncultured Bacteroidota bacterium
ATAATTTATCCCAAAATGAAAATATATTCCCATAATTACTATCCGTTTGCGGACGCATTAAATGATGATGTATGCGGTGCATATTCGGCGAGACAATAATTAAACCAAGGGTTTTATCAAACCAGGATGGGGTTTTAATATTTGCGTGATTAAATTGTGAAAGCACCACGCTTAAGCTTTGATACAACATGACCAGCCAGATTGGTGTGCCTAAAACAAAAACAGCCAATATCGCAAACACCGCTCTAATAACGGATTCTCCTGGATGGTGACGATTTGCAGTAGTGGTATCAACTTGCGTGTCGGCATGATGCACCATATGAAATTTCCATAAAAATTTTACTTTATGCTCAATCATATGTACCAAATACGCCCCAATAAAATCGAGTAATAATAAACCAATTATGGCCGACGCTATGTTGGGTAAGGATACTATATTTAAAAGTCCAAAATTATTAGCAATCGTCCAATCACTGGTTTTTACCATTAACAAGGCAAATCCAAAATTGATGACAATAGTCGTGAGGGTGAAAAAAATATTAATGGAAGCGTGACGCCATTTGCTATATTGAAATTTAAACAAAGGAATGGCCGATTCAACCAACCAAAAAAAGGTAATCCCGCCTGCTAAAATAAGCGCTCGATGTAAACTAGGTATGCTACTAAAATAAGACTGTGTACTCTCAAACATGGGCTTGGTTTTAGACTATAAATGTAAATAAAAAACCCGATGTTCTTGGTGTAGATCAACGGGTTTTCAAAACTTGCCCTTGGGGCCTATTTATAGGGAACGGATTAGCTATTTAACATCAGCGGCATCACGAGCATTAACAAGTCCTCTCCTGGTGCTTGTTCAGATGGTTTTATCAAACCTGCTTTGCTTGGCGTAGATAGTTCAATAAATATGTCATCGGTATCTGCGGCACTTAACATTTCAATTAAAAATTTTGCATTAAAGGCAATTTGAATATCCTCTCCTTTGTATTCACAACTCATACGCTCATTACCTTCAAAACTAAAATCGATATCCTGCGCAGCCATTTGCAATTCATTACCAGTAATATTCAAAGCAACTTGATTAGTGCTTTTGTTACTAAATACATTTACACGACGTAATGCATTTTGAAAATCATGTTTATTCACTGTTAAGCGATAAGGATTATCAGCAGGGATAACCACTTTATAGTCTGGGAAACGCGCATCGATTAAGCGACAAATTAATTGCGTTGATCCATGATCTACAAAAAGATGGTTACTATTAAAGCTCACTGTGATTGGATCTTCATTATCTGGCAATGCATTTTTTAATAAATTCAAAGGCTTTTTAGGAACAATGAAAGATGCGTTTTGTGTAGCCTTAGTGTCCGTACGCTTATATCTTACCAAGCGGTGTGCATCGGTTGCAACAAACTGAACGCCATCTTTTGATAGTTCAAAAAATACGCCTGTCATTGCTGGTCTTAAATCGTCACCACTTACTGCAAATAAAGTTTTATTGATTGCGGTTAATAATCCAGTGCTTGTCATTTTAAATCCAGTAGTATCATCGGCTGTAGGTTCTTTCGGAAAATTATCTGGATTTTCGCCCATCACTTTGTACTTACCATTATCACTTGTAATTTCAACTGCATAGTTTTTATCTATGTTGAAAGTAAGCGGCTGGTCTGCAATATTTTTTAATGAATCAATTAAAATTTTAGCTGGAATACAAACACGACCATTGGCC
>CAJBLA010000110.1 GCA_903953815.1 uncultured Bacteroidota bacterium
AAAATTTCAAATGCCGTTTCGGCCATTTTGTTACCTTTATTATCCAAAAGTGGATTAACCTCGGTAAATTCAACACAACAAACCTTTTTAGTTGCAATAAAGAGCGCTAATAGCTCCTTTATTTCACCAGATGAAAAGCCAATAGGCACCGGAGTCCCAGTTCCATAAGAAACACGATCACAATCCAATGAATCCACATCAAAGGATATATAAATTTGATCGCAGCTATTTAATTGCTTAAGCGCTTTTTGAATACAAAATTCCAAGCCCATTGCTCTGGTCTCTTCAACTTCAAAAAATAAAATTTCGCACTGATCAATAATTTGTTTTTCTGCAGTCTCAAAATCACGCAAACCAAAATATACTAAATGCGCAGGAATTATTTTTGAACCAGGAATACCTATATTTTTTAATTCATTCCATTGTTTTGCAGTGTTTTCACCTGGTTCATTGATTTTTGCACCTAAATTATCCATATTCATTGCTGCAGCTAGCGGCATTCCATGAATATTGCCTGAAGGTGATGTATACGGGGAGTGTAAATCAGCATGTGCATCAATCCAAATTACACCTATTGTTTTTTCAGGATTTGCTACCTTAATACCACTGATGGTACCCAAGGCAGATGAATGATCTCCAGATAATACAATAGGAAAATCGCCCGATATAATTGTTTCCTTTACTGCATCAGCAACGCGCTGGCACTGTTCCTTGACATGCTCAATGCGTTTGGCGAAATTGTTGGTGTTTTTATGATAGATAGATTCATTATGTGTTTTAACATCTACAAATGAATACCGATGAAAAAAATCATTATTCTGATTAATAGCAGCAATTTCAATTGCATCTATACCCATATCTGAACCGCGCGTACCGGCGCCAATATCAGATCTATTTTTAATAATTTTAATTTCCATAAAGTGCATCTATGCTAATACAAAAATGTTACTTAATCTTTTTCGGTTGGCGTTACAAAAGCAGCACGGCGCGGCGCAGGGTATGGAATATTCCCTTTTAACCCATGCCATAATATTTTATTAAACTCATAGTCATTGTTACTATCCTCAACAACAAAATTCAATTTTTCTGACTTTTGCTGCCATTCATTACGCGCCGTATTTACTTCCTTCGTATTTATTTTAGGAGCAATCGCTGAAAATACAAATGGTTTTGCAGTTGAATCAAAACATTTCCACATGGGCGTTGCAGCAGCATCATACTGCGTCATAGGAGGCATACCTAAAATAAGTTCCATGGTTCTTAACATTGAAGTAGTGGTGTAAGGCGTATGGTCAACATAATTACGTTTCACAAAACCTCCTGCAAGATAAGCTGGACTGCGGTGTGCATCCACGTGATCAGATCCATTTTGCGCATCATCTTCCAAAATAAAAACAGCAGTCTCATTCCAGATGGGGCTCTTGGCTAATGCTTCAATAAATAAACCAACTGCATAATCATTATCAGCAACATGCGCATACGGCGTTGGTCTACCTAATCGCAAACCTTCCGTATGGTCATTTCCAAATCGAACGGTATTAAACTGTGGCACTTTATTTATTGCCAACAAGGAATCAAAATCCTTTTTCCATACTTGATAACGATACGTATCCGTAATTGCTAAATTATAACTTGGATACTTAGTAGAATAATGGTCTTTTAAAATTGAAATTCTAGGTTTGCCTGCAGATACAAATTCACCATAGCTTCTATAGCTTACCCCGTTTCGATAACATTGATTCCAAATAAAGCCATTTTTATTATTGGCAATTTCTCTTTCACCTTCACCCCCATAAGTACCGCCATGACCACCATAACTACTTGGCCATGTTTTTTCTAAATAGTCAGTTGCGTATCCACCCATGGACCAATTATGACCATCCGCACTCACTTCGGCATCCACATAAAAATTATCAAGCAAAACAAATGACTCCGCAATATGATGCTGGTTGGGGGTTACATTCCTTCCGAATAATAACAAGCTAGTATCTCCATTTCCTTGCGGGAGATCAGCTAATACCTGATCATAGGTTCTGTTTTCCTTAATGACATAAAAAACATACTTGATGGGCGAACTTTGATTTTGCTTCATTGGTATTGGAAAACCTGGTGCGTTTGCATCCGCTAGTTTTGTTTTAGCAATTGAATAAGGCACATTTTTATATACCGCCTTTGAGTAAGCTACTAAATCCTTATCAGTAGGAATAGGAATAATACTCATACTGCCTTTGAACAAGCTACCAATATATTCAACCTGGTCGCCTGGTTTAAAACTGGCACCATGGCTAATCACCTCCTCCTTTGGACGCACTGGAGAAGGACCAAAAGCATTTGGTTTTGATGAAAACCCTTTTCCGTTAGCAACCCATAATTTTTTATTGATTACACGCACTGAAGTTGGATACCAACCCACTGGAATAAACCCTTTTGCAACGCTTTCACCAGGCTCCTCCACATCAAAAACTGCAATACAGTTATTATTTGCATTCGCTAAGTATAAACGCTTATTAATAGCATCCAAGCTTAAGCTATTGGTCGTAGAACCACTAGGCGCATTTGGAAAAAGCGCAGCGTCTAATGTTTCAATAACTGTTTTGGATTTTAAATCGATTACCGAAACACTATTATCATTTGAATTACAAACATATAAATACTTGCCATCGGGGGTCACCAACATTTCATTTGGATTGTCACCCACTTTGATGGATGGCTTCCAACTTAAAGTAGTTAAATCAAGTGTATTTACTTGGTCACATCCCCAGCAGCTCACATAAAGTTCATTGTTATTGGGATTCATAATGCATGCATACGCTTCACCATCAATAGATAACTTTTTTACAAATTGCTTTGTTTTTAAATCAAAAATATAAAGTTGTCTGTCCTCACGTGTAACGACATATAATAAGTTTCTTTTTTCATCTAATGCAATACCTGAAGGGCCAATAGCTGTAGGCCAAGGTTTGCCAAGCTTAAAAGTATCTGTATTAAATAAATGCTTATCTTTTATTGCATATTTAATAATGATATTATCATGTCCGCCTGAAGCGAATAGATATTTTTCATCTGCTGAAAACTGCAAGCCATAAAATGATTTTCCTATAGCAACAGAATCAATTACATTTTCTGACTTAGCATCAATGAGTTGTATGCTTTGCGTACTTTGACCATTATTCGTCACTGCCAACAAATTGCCGGATTTACTCACAGCTATGTTTAAGGGTAAATCCCCCAAAGCAAACGATTTTCCTACAGGTGATAATTTCCAACCATTTGGTAAAGTAATTTGTGATGGAATCACTTGGGCATTTAACAATAATGCAAAACACATTGTTATTAATAGTAAGATTTGTTTTTTCATAGCTAATCGTGTATTTTCAGAGATAAAATTACGCATAATTACACAACATCCTTTATGTATTGGCGTAAAAGCAAATTAATAAATCATTAAACTATTGACTTATGAAATTCAGATTTACACTTTATTTAATATTAATCATAGGACTATTGCAAGCACAAAATAACAGCTTACAATCCAAAGTATATCAATGGGATATCAATAATAACGGCAATTCCGCTAAGGTGCAAAAATCAACCATTTTCGGGGGCGAAGGGGGTGTTTTAGCAAAGCATGCTATGATAGGTGTCAGTATTCCTACAGGAAAAAAATGGGAAGGAAAAGTGTCTGTAAAAATAGAAAAATTTTACGTCATTAAAACCGGTATTGCCGATATAGAACTCAATGACCAAAAATTACAATTAAACAGAGGATCGGTTGTGTGTGTATTACCTGGCGATAAAATACAAATAAAAAATAACAGTACTAATTTACTACAGATATACGAAATGAGTTATTCCGCTGGAGAAAAAATAAATATCGAAAGAGGTGTAAAAGCTGGAGGATCCTTTATTACCCTTTGGGACAATATCAAATTTAAGCCCCATGAAAGAGGTGGGGTAAGGCAATTTTTTGATCGCCCAACTGCCATGTTAAATCGATTTGACATACATGTTACTCAATTAAACGTTGGTTTTAAAAGCCATGAACCGCATACCCATGTGAATGAAGAAATTATTTTAATGCTAGATGGCAATGCTGAAGTCCAAATTGGGACCGATCATCAAAAGGCGAACCCAGGAGATGTAGTATTATATGGATCAAATATATTGCACAATCTTACCAATGTTGGCAATACCCCATGTTTGTATTTTGCAATACAATGGAATTAAAGATGCTGTTGCACAAAATCAGCACAATACTTTTTGATTAAATCTCTGGTAGAAGCAAAGGCTTCAATGATTTCGTCTTCTGTACCTGTTGCTTTAGCAGGATCCGGAAAATTATAATGAAACTTGATTGCATTGCTTGGGAAATAGGGACAACGCTCCTTTGCATTATCACAAACAGTAATAATAAAATCAAAAGGCACTTCTTGGTATTCTAAGACATTATTGGAAGTATTGCTTGATATATCAATCCCATCGGCTTTCATGGTTGCAATCGCTTTTGGGTTTACACCATGAGTTTCAACACCGGCACTGTATACATTTGCCTTTCCTTTAGCGAAGTGTTTTAAATAGCCATCTGCTATTTGACTACGACAGCTATTTCCTGTGCATAATACTAATATATTTTTCATCCTATATTATTTAAATTATATTTTATACTAACAACATCCGCCCCCAGGTACACATTTTTCCGCCATTGGTTTTTTTGCAAATACGGTTACACTAAAAATACCAGTGGCCCCATTATTAAATGCAGCAATTTGATCTGTAGTTAAATAATTAATTAAAATATCATCAGGAATGATAATTGCCTTTTCCTTTTGGATCGTTACTTGTTCAAAACCATTCGCATGAATTAATTCCATATACACTTCCTTTTGAATAGCCCCTGAAACACAACCCGCATACATTTCAGCATCTTTTCTTAATCCTTCAGGCAAAGCGCCAACCAAAACCACATCCGAAATGCTAAAATGACCCCCTGGTTTTAACACCCTATAAATATCTTTAATAACGGCATCCTTGTTGGGTACTAAATTCAAAACACAATTACTTACAATAACATCTGCGGTGTTTGCAGTTATTGGCATGGACTCAATATCACCTTGTCTAAATTCAACATTATTAAAACCTCTCACTTCCGCATTTGATCTTGCTTTATCAATCATTGCAGGCGTAAAATCAATACCAATCACCTTACCGGTTTCCCCTGTTTCGTGACGCGCAATAAAACAATCATTCCCAGCGCCACTTCCTAAATCAACGACTACATCCCCTTTTTTAATTTGCGCATATTGTGTTGGCAGTCCACAACCTAATCCTAAATCTGCGTCTGCATTATATCCATTCAAAGTAGTATAGTCCTCAGACATGATATTATATACCTCAGTTGAACAACCCCCTGCCCCACAACAGGATGACATATTAGTTTCCTTGTCTTGCAAAGCAATTTCGCTGTATTTTTTTCTTACAATTTCTTTTAATTGTTCTTCAGTTTGCATAAAATTTATTTTAAATTATTATAATATTAGGAGCAGCATTTTGCTGATTTAACTTCTATTTTTTCAAATAACACATTCAATTGTGCTTGGGCTTTAATCCATTCTTTTTCATCAATACAATAACATACTGAAGCGCCATCTATATTACCCTTAATCAACCCGGCTTCCTTTAATTCCTTTAAATGCTGTGATACCGTTGATTGAGATAAAGGAAGATCGTCCACAATATCCCCACAAATACAGGTTTGCTTTTTTAATAATAAATTTAAAATAGCAATTCTGGCTGGATGCGAAAGCGCTTTTGCATATTTTGCAATACTTAATTCCTTTATAGAATATTCGGCTGTTTTGGTAGTTCCCATATTAATCGTAAAATTACGATTAATATTTACAATTCCAAAAAATATTATTTAGTAATTATGTTGCCGTCTAATATTAAAGGAAAGCTTAAATTAGGCTATAAACAATGATGCATATTAGTGGTAGTACTAATATGCATCATAAATAAGACTTTTAAAATCCCCCTACACTAATATTGAATCTTAAATACCAATGCTTCCGTGTTTGCATTCAATTTTTTAACTGGGGTAAAAATGGATAAATTGGTCGATTCCTGTTTAAAGATTATTTTTTGATCAGTTCCTAAAATTTGAATTTTTTTGATTGGACTTGCCGAATTAATATTTAGTTTATAAATTTCACTAATTGCTTCTTTAGCTGCAAGTTGATAAATTGCATAAATACAATCCTGTTTTTTGGTAAATACCCACTTACCTTGACCTGGCAATGCGGCATCAGCCTCTGCATCATAAATAGCTTCCCCATTCACTTGTATCCATTTGCCGATATCTTCCAAACGGGCATAGGCATTTGGATCCCACTCGCCATCAGGTGCTGGCCCTATATTTAAAAGAAGGTTACCGTTTTTTGAAACAATCTCCGTTAATAAATGAATCACTTTTCGAGCGGATTTATATTCATCATTGGGCACATAGGACCAAGAGTTACCAAGTGTCATACAACTTTCCCAAGGATAAGGCAAGTAAGTAGCTGGCACTTGTTGTTCAGGCGTAACATAGTTCTCATATTCACCATGAACCGTTCTGTCAACTACTAATAGCCCAGGTTGATGCGTTCTGGCCATCCGCGCAATATTTCCCATATCAATATCTTGATTATGTTTAATAGTGCGCTGCCACTCCACAGAAGTATCTACGGAACTAAATGGACGAACCCAACCACCATCTAACCATAAAATGTCTATTTTACCATAATCGCTCATCAACTCCTCAATTTGGTTATAAGTAAACTTTTTAAATGACTCCCATTTCTCAGGATATTTTTTTGGGTCATAGGATACATTACGATCTTTCGGTGGAAAATATTTCCACCAATAATCAGGCGTATTCCAATCTGGCTTTGAAAAATAAGCACCTGTCATAAATCCTTGATCACGGAATGCATTAAATATTTCTTTGGCAACATTTGCTTTTGGATTATTTGCAAATGGTGATTTAGCGCCAGTGATTTTATAATCAGATTGTTTGGTATCAAACATATTAAACCCATCATGATGCTTGGTCGTAAATACGACATATTTCATGCCAGCATTTTTTGCAGCAAGCGCCCATTTCTCTGGATTAAATTTAACCGGATTAAAAGTGGTTTGTAAATTTTCGTAGGCTTGCTTATAAGTAAACCAATCCTTTGCGTATGGCCCTTTTCGTACAGTCCAACCCTCATCTTCAGGACATAAGCTCCAGCTTTCAACCACACCCCATTGGCTATATGTACCCCAATGCATTAACAAACCAAATTTTATTTTACCCCATTGGGATAATTTCGCTTGTACTAATTTATCGGCGGGAAGTGTGTACTTTAAACTTGCAGTGTGTTCTTGTGCATTTACCGACAGGAACATAAAAGCAAAAATTACGAATAAAAGTTTTTTCATTGAAATAGGTTTTTTAGCAATTGTAAATTAACACAAATCCTAAAACAAGCCCTTCTTAAATGAAAAAATAAAAATTAATTAAGCTGATTTTCTAACAAACTTGGTTAAAATAACAATAGTTTGTTCATTCACCTTTCCTTCAATTTGTTCCGGGTTATCAGGAACTAGTCTTATTTTACGCACAATTGTTCCTTTAGGTGCCATGAAGTTTGCCCCTTTTACATTTAACCCTTGTGTTAATACAATTGTATCCCCATTTTGTAATTCAGTACCATTACTATCCACATGTATCGCTTCGGTTTGATAAGCACTTAAAGCCCAAGTAACCACAGTTTCATCAAAATCAACTGAGGTTAGTAATTCATTGGCCCATTCATTTTCTTTTATACCATAAAGAATGCGATAGCTTAAAGCAAGTACACTAGGTTCGGTATTCCAAATGCTTCCAGCCAAACATTGCCAATGATTCCCAGCTTCCTTGCCTTCAATAATAGACATACATTGATCACAAAGGGCTACTTCGTTTTCAATCACATCATTACTCTTAGGGCTTACTGTATACGCTACAGTGGCGGCATCCGTGGTGCAAAGCTCACACAAATCCTGGCATCTTTCCTTTAGTTTACTCGAAATAGTTGATTTCATACCTGCAAATTTACCACTTAAATTTCAGTATGACTCTTTACTTATTATAAATAGCGATATTAATGGTTTTAGCTGGTATTGGGCTATAGGCTTTACACTGCGCACAGGTTTGTGCTAATGGATTTTTGGGAATGGTGAAATAAAATTCATCCCCTTCTTTAATATTAGATGGAAAAGTGCAGATACTCGCTAAACCAAATACGTTTTTATAAGTTGTATTAGTCAAGGGATTCGCCCAGCTCTGTTCATACAATGTTGGATTAACAGAACCTTCAATAATTTGTATTACGTAATTCATACAAATACCTTGCAATACTAATTTCCCTTTAAAATATTCAACAGCAGGTTGGTCTGCCTTATTACATAGGATATTTAAAAGAATAAATAAGGTAAATAAATATTTCATTTAAAATGAATTAGTAAATGATTACTCAAAAATAAATAATAAAATGCTTTCTTAAAAAATTATCTCCTACGATTAAAGCCTTTTTTAACAACGGCTTTTGGATTGTATGCGGGCGTTGGGCCAAATTCAGTTGGTACCGTTCCTTTAAAAATTGGGGCACCTAAAAGTTGTTCTATAACTCCACATTTACCTTGTTCATTTTCGCTAACAAGTGTAAATGCAGTACCTGAAGTAGCCGCGCGCGCTGTTCTACCTATTCGGTGTATATAATCCTCGCCATCATTAGGCACATCATAATTAATTACTAAATCAATGTCATCAATGTCAATGCCTCTGCTTAACACATCGGTTGCCACCAAAATATTGATTTTTTGATTTCTAAAATCTTGTAAATATTGTTCCCTGCTTTTTTGATCTAAATCAGAATGAATTTCAGCAACAGCTAAGTTCGCGTTCTTTAATTTTAAAGTTAATTGTTTAACATTCAATTTTTTTGAACAGAACACAATTACTTTTGAAAACTTTTTTGAGCTTAACATATCAATAATAATGGGCACTTTTTGTGCTTCATATACAATGAATGCTTTTTGAACTATTTGCTCAGGAGGTTTCGAAATTGCAATGTTAATTTCTATAGGATCGTGTAATAATTTTTTTGCTAGCACACGCATCTTTGCTGGCATAGTAGCTGAAAACAAAAGGTTTTGACGAACCGCGGGTAAAAAGGTAACAATCTTTGATAGGTCATCACTAAAACCCATATCTAACATACGATCAGCTTCATCCAGTACTAAATATTTAAGTCCCTTTAATTTAACATAGCCCATATTT
>CAJBLA010000111.1 GCA_903953815.1 uncultured Bacteroidota bacterium
CGCCCCATGGTATAAATATTATAAAGCAATTCATCTTTATAACGAGCGGCATAATTTAATACTGCATAGTTTAATGAAATAGAATAATCAATTGAATTTTTGAAATACCATTTTTGTGGAAGGATTGGATTAGGTAGTCCACTATTTGGAATTAATCGTTGTGGGACCAAAGGAATACTCGAAGGTGTTGGGCTTCCAATAATTTCAGTTAATAAGCCAATGATATTATGATAGTAAGCGGTGGTTCGCAATCCGCCATTCCACCAGGTTGAATAAACCGAACCCCCCTTCATGGTATAACCTGGTTTACCTTCTGTATTCAAGCGACTACTCATTGCCGCACCCAACGCATCAATACCTGTCATCAATAATGGATCATATACATGATTAAAAGGATCACGATAAGGAGGACCAGCAACCACGGTGCCTGGAGGACCGGTCTGATGATGATTGTATAAAATTTGTGGCATCCATTCAATGTATTGTTGCACACTCATATTTCTAGACTCGCTCATGTTCGTCATGAAAAAATCACGATTATTATCATGCCCAATATATTTTTGATAGAGTCTTGGCAAACCAGAAGTGGTTCTTTTTAAGGTATCACTATTGCGCATGTACCAATTGGAAACTAGTTCTTGTCCATCGGGGTTTGCATGCACAAATAAAATGATGGTTGATTTTAAAATGCGATTTGTTTCTTCATCTGTTCTTGTAGTTATTTGATACAGGGTTTCTATCCACTGATGAATACCCACTACTTCCGTTGCGTGTAATCCGCCATCAATCCACACTACCGCCTTTCCTTCATTAGATAGTTTTTTTGCTTCGACCGCAGATAAATCTTCCGCGCGCGCTAATTTTTGTGCAATGGATTTGTATTTTTCTAGATTGGCTATATTGGTTGGATCAGATACAATAACCATGTATTGATTGCGCCCTTCTTCGGTTTTACCTATGACTTGTAATTTTACTTTTTTTGAAGTACCCGCTAATTTTTTTAAATAAGATTCGGTTTGCGTAAAAGTGGCCAAGTGATAATTGTCGCCAATACTAAAACCAAAATGTGATTTTGGCGTTGGCACATTTTGTGCTTGCACAAATAATTGTGTGCTAATAAAAAAGCTAATTAAGATAATAATTTTACGCATGTCTATAAATTTATAAATGTTTGATCAGGCTTGCAACCAATAAAATGCTAATCGCGAGGGCAATTTAAAAGTTTTAGGCTGCAATTGTGAATTATTCGCACATTTTTACATGAACTGAGTAATAACCCTTTAAAGCGTTTCCAACGATTATGTTAAATTTGTTAACTTACACATTAAATATATAGTTTATGAAAAAGATATTGTTGGTTATTGCCATTTTTAGTTTTTGTCAATCAAACGCACAACAAACTACGCCACTAATTAAGTTAGGACCCGCAAAGCCAATTGAAACAAAGTATATAGAACCAGATATGAAAACATTTAATCTATATAATCCCTATGAAAACGTGGATTCTGCGATTAAAGCGGCTGAAAAAATAGCAGCAAAGGAAGGCAAACATATTTTTTTACAAATGGGGGGCAATTGGTGTATTTGGTGCGCGCGATTTAATGCCTTTACCACCAGTGATAAAAAAATTGACTCCATTATGAAAGCCAGTTATGTAGTAGTTCATGTAAACTATTCTAAAGAAAATAAAAACAAAAGCATTCAGGAAAAATATGAATACCCTGCTCGATTTGGTTTTCCTGTATTTGTAATATTAGATGCGAAAGGAAAACGACTGCATACGCAAAACAGTGGCTATCTGGAAAAAGATAAGAATTACAGTAAAGAAAAAGTATTTGAATTTTTTGAAAGCTGGACACCAGATGCTTTGAATGCAAAAAAATACGACTGGTTAAATTAAAAAGAACGGAGTCGTTAACACATTCATTGATTTGAAAACTGTGTTAACGACTCCGATTAATTAAGTCCTATATTTTATATAGCATAAGAAAAACTTATGCTATTTTTTATTTAAACAATTCAGCCAATTTTGCGTTTAACGCATCCCCCCTTAAATCCTTACCAATAATAATACCTTGGTCATTGATTAAATAATTTTGTGGTATTGCATTCACGCCATACATTACTGCAACTTCATTCTTCCAATATTTTAAATCAGATACTTGCGTCCAAGTTAAATTATCTTTATGTATAGCTTCCATCCATCTCTCCTTTCCAGTGGGTTGGTCTAATGAAACACCTAATACCGTAAATCCTTTAGGGCTATACTTATTAAATGCTGCAACTACATTTGGATTTTCTTGTCTGCAAGGGCCACACCAGCTTGCCCAAAAATCAACCAATACATATTTCCCTTTGAAAGATGCAAGTGAAACTGGAATACCTGCGGTATCATTTTGTGTAAATTGAATAGCTGGTTTTCCAATACCTGTTTTTTTAGCAATTTCTATTTTGCCCGCCATTTCCTTTCCTTTCGTTGAATTGCGAACCGCTATTGGAATTTTTAAAAATAGTGGTTCAACTTCATCCGCATTAATACTATAACCAGCATAATTACCAAACGCATACATAACTATTGGTGAATTCAAATTTGTTAAAACATATTCTTTTTGTTTCGCCTTCATTTCCGCGTCTAACTTATCATATTCTGCGTCTAATTTTTTCATACCTGCTTCATCCTTCTTCTTATATAATTCATTATAAGTTGCACTTAATGCTTCCATTTTATCTGACACAGGTTTAGTAAACGCTTTTAACTTATTATATTCCAAATGTGATTTTGATCCTTTGATGGTTGCATTTGCAAAAGAATCAATACTGGATAACTGAATTGCCGAATTTTCAAGATAAATAGGCGTAACATCTTTTTTATAAGATACCATGCGTTTTGTTTTAACGGAAGTATCTACTTTATAAGCTGCGCGCAAATTACCTAAGATTGGTTCGGTAACAGTTCCCTTAAATACAAATTTACCATCTGTAACTACTGCACTATCTTGGGTAGATACCCCATTAGAATAATAGGATAAGTATACTTTGGATACGGTTTCCTTTACTTTACTTACATCCCCACTAAGCGTGTATTGTTTTTGAGATTGTGCTGCGGTAGCTAATAACACCAAACTTAGAACGATAAATTTTTTCATAGCATTTATATTAATGCTATAAATATACGGAAATCAATGCTAGTTATTTAACCAAAAGTGATGGGGCTATGATTTTTTGCCAAATAGCATAGCCCTTGGCATTCATATGCAAGTTGTCAGCGATAAAAATATCCTTCATTACACTTCCATCTCCTTGCAACATGGCATTATGAATATTGATATAATTAGCATTTGTTTGTTTTGCAATAAAACTAGCAATAAGCGTGTTTGCTGCTACTATTTTAGCTTCTAAGCGCCATCTGGAAATACTTGGCTTGATGGATACAAATGTGATATTTGATTTATTACCTAATTGTTGTCGGATTAAATTAAATAATATTGAAAATCGATCCAATACAATTTCTGGTGAAACAGTATCGCTACTTGCTAAATCATTTTCACCACAGTAAATAACAACTTGTTTTGGTTTATATTTTGTAATTGTTTCATTGACATATAATATCAAATCTAGTAAATTGGATCCGCCGAAACCTCTATTGATAATTGGATATCCAGGAAAATACTGATTGATATCTTTCCATTTTGCAAATGACGAACTGCCTGCAAAAACAATTTTACCTTGTAATGGCGCAACGATACTATCCGACTTAGCAAATGCTTTTATCTCTCCTTCAAAAGGTTTATTCTGTGCAAATGAGCTCAATGAAATTTGCAATAACAGACAAACGAATAAGCGATTTTTTATAAATATTTTTATGTTCATTATGTTTACAGTGACAAATACTTTAATTACTTAACTGTTTTAATCGTTTCCATTTTTCCATTCATTAAAACATTTGCAGTTGCGCTTGTACTTGATTTTATTTTCAAATTCGTTACTTGTCCTTTACGCCAAGTCATATCAATTTCATAATTTCCTCTTGCCTTCAAACCCTTTACTGTACCCGATTGCCAAGCTTTAGGTATCGCAGGTAACAATTCAATATACTCCGCATTGGATTGTACTAACATTTCAGCAACCGCTGCGGCACCACCAAAATTTCCATCAATTTGAAATGGCGGATGCGCGTCTAATAGGTTGGGATAAGTACCACCCATATGTGTGTAATTTTCCTTAGTTTCATCTGGTGGTACAAATTTTAATAATTCACGGTACATTTTATACGCATGTTCGCCATCTTTCAATCTTGCCCATAAATTAATACGCCAACCCTTGGACCAACCAGTTGTTTCATCTCCTTTTATTTCCAATGTTTTTTTAGCTGCATTCGCAATTAATGGTGTTTTTTCAAGAGTGACATGGGTTCCTGGATATAAACCATACAAGTGACTTTGATGACGATGCTTCGGTTCGGAATCCGCCCAATCATAATACCATTCTTGTAAATTACCAGCTTTACCCACTTGGTAAGGATGTAAATTATTTAAAGCGGTACTAATACTTATTGCAAAAGCAGAATCATTTTTTAATATGTTTTGTGCAGCAATCACATCTAAAAATAATTCTCTAATCATTGACAAATCGGCTGTGCCACCAAATAACGTATTCCCCTTAACACCAGTGAAAGTGATAAAACCATTTTCTGGCGAAGTGGAAGGTGAGGTAATTAATTTGCCTGCTGAATCCTTGATTAACCAAGCCAAACAAAACTCAGCAGCACCGCGCATAATAGGATATGCTTTTTGTTTTAAAAACTGTGCATCCTGTGTAAATAAATAGTGTTCCCATAAATGTGCGGAAGCCCAGGTGCCTCCCATGGGC
>CAJBLA010000112.1 GCA_903953815.1 uncultured Bacteroidota bacterium
TACTCCAAAGTGACTTATTCAATTTATCAAAATACACATTGGCCGAAAAAAACATTTTAACTATAACCAACAGGATGCAAAAAAAACAAAGTATCCAGCCTGCATACTGATGGTTATTCAATAATTTTTCATCATACCCACCATCCAATGATAATAACCAACCCATGATAGCAGATACAATAGCAAATGCAGTTCCAATGAACGTACCTAATAAAATTGCTTGGTTAAATTTGGTTTTACTTTTTAATTGGATTAACTCAAGTATAAACGTAAAAATTAAAATCCCAATGGGCAAGTGCACGACTAAAGGATGGAAGTGACCAATGAATTCAGTTATCATGCAATTAAATTATGTATCACATTTCCTGACACATCGGTAAGTCGGTAGCGTCGGCCTTGCGTTTTGAAAATAAATTTTTCGTGATCAATGCCTAACAAATGCATTAATGTGGCTTGAAAATCATGCACATGTACTTTATCATTTACCACATTGTGCGCGAAGTCATCCGTTTCTCCATACACCAAACCTGGTTGAACACCACCACCTGCCATCCAAATTGAATAAGCGCCAGGATGATGGTCGCGACCAAAACCTTCGGGTGTTAATTTACCTTGACTAAAACTAGTACGACCAAATTCACCACCCCAAATCACCAAGGTATCATCTAATAATCCGCGTTGTTTTAAATCTTTAACCAATGCCGCTGATGCTTGATCGGTTTGTTTGGTGGCTCTTTTAATTCCTGAGGCAAGTGCACCATGGTGATCCCAGCCCAAATGATATAATTGAATAAAACGAACATCTTTTTCAGCCAAGCGTCTTGCCATAATACAATTATGCGCAAAACTTCCTGGTACTAATACATCCTCGCCATACATATCTAAAATATGCTGTGGCTCGTTGGATAAATCAGCAATATCTGGAATAGCCAATTGCATTCGGTAAGCCATTTCCGCTTGATTAATTTGACTTTCAATTTCAGGATCATGCAAATTTTCATTTTGCAATTGATTGAAATTTTTAATAAAATCAAGGGCGCGACGACGATCCATTCGATCAATCCCATCAGGCGTATTCAAATATAAAATGGGATCCTTTCCTGTCATAAATTGAACCCCTTGATGATGCGAAGGCAAAAAACCACTACTCCAAGCAGCACTTGAAATTGGTTGATCCCCTCCTCCTTTTGATAACATGACAATAAAGGAAGGTAAGTTTTCATTCATACTCCCCAAGCCATAGCTCAACCATGATCCCATACAAGGACGGCCACTTAATTGATTACCTGTTTGTGTAAAAATAACTGCAGGCTCATGATTAATTTGATCAGTGACCATTGACCTTACAACGCACAAATCATCGATAATAGAAGCAGTATGCGGAATTAAATCTGACACATAAGTACCGTTGGTTCCGAATTGACTAAAATTAGTTGCCGGTTTTGCTAATGGGAATGCATATTGGTTATTCACCATTCCAGAAATTCTATTTTTACCCATGACCGACGCTGGAATTTCCTGACCATGCATTTCATACAACTTAGGTTTATAATCAAACAATTCCATTTGCGAGGGACCCCCACTTTGAAATAAATAAATGACCCTTTTTGCTTTGGGTAAAAAATGCGGAGACCCTAATGGAACATTTTGTTCTTCTAAAATTTGAGAAATTATTTTTTGTGATGGCTTGCTGTTACAGCCCAACAAGGATCCAAGTGCAATACCGCCTAGGCCTAATGCAGAACCGCGTAAAAAATCGCGTCTATTTTGTTGGTACTTTAATTTTAAATATTCGTGCATGCCAATTATTTTCTTGTTAAAAATTCATCTGTATTCATTAATGCCATTGCAATGGATGCAAAGCTTGCAAGTTCAATTTTATTACTTGTGTTAGGTTTCAAGTAACCTGTATTAATTAATTTATTCGCTTTATCAGGATGTAAGGTAAATTGCGCGTTTTCGGTTGCATACATTTTATCTAATAAGTTTACTTCTTTTACATTTGGATATCTTCCAGTAATTATAAAAAATCCAAAATTTAATTGGTCCTTTAAAACTGCGCCTGCTTCATTCATCATCCTCAATGCAATATGTGTAGCGGCTTCCATCATTTGTGGGTTATTCAACATTGCCAATGACTGCATAGGTGAACTAGAAACTGTTCGTTTCACAGTACAAACTGTACGATCGGCGGCATCAAATATTTGCAAAAATGGAACTACGGTGGTTCGCTTACGAATCGTATAAATACTTTTTCTGTATAGTCCCTCCCCTTCCGTTTGTAAGTATTTATACCTCCATGTTTTATCGGTAATCTGTTCCCATAAATCAGCAGGTTGATAAGGATAAACACTAGGGCCACCAATTTTTTGAACTAATAAATTACTCACGGCTAAGGCATTATCACGAATCATTTCAGCAGGATACCTATAACGCGGGCTGCGACTTAAATAAATATTCTGGGGATCTTTTTTAACTATAGTAGCGTCGTTCAAAGAGGATTGTTGGTAAACAGCACTCATAAATATTAGCTTTTGAAGTGCTTTGGTATTCCAACCATTTTCACGGTACCATACAGACAAATAATCCAATAAAGCAGGATGCGATGGCATGGCACCTTGGTTACCAAAATCGTCAGATGTTTTTACAAACCCGTTGCCAAAAATCATTTGCCATATTCTATTCACTGCGACCCTACTGGTTAAAGGATGATTGGGCATAAATAACCACTGCGCCAATCCGTACCTATTTTTGGGTAAATGATCGGGAAAAGATAAAATTGCATTAGGCGTATTGGGAAATACTTGTGTGGTTGGATCTGTGTACAATCCCCTATTTAAAACATAAGTAGGACGTGGTTTAGGCAAATCACCCATCACCATTACTTCTTGAACTGAATCATATAAGTCCGCCAATTGCTTACGCGCATCATATAATAAAGGATTCAACTTTGCGAAATCTTCTTTCTCCCCCTTTAAAGGAAACTGCTTTTGTTGAAATAAAAATTTTGCCTGAGGCTGATTCAATGTATTGTTGAATAAATAAAATTCGTCTACTTCGCCTTTAGGCATTGATCGATCTAATGTCCGAAGTCCAAAAACAAAACCGGGTAAAGTTGCTCCTTTATGTATACTGTAAAATGATTTTATGTGTTTTACCAAATGATCATATTCCACTTGATTCGTTTGTTTTTCACCATTCACAAACATTTCAACACCATTTGCTTTGCTGTTGCCGTTATAGCTAATGGCGATATGATACCATTGATTTGTTTTTAAACGAAGTGGCGATAAAACACTAATTGCATCATGCGGAAAATTATGTATTACCCTAAAATTTAGTTGGTTATTTTTTAATACCAAATCATAGCCTTGATAACCATATCTATGATAATCCGATTTGTGAAAAACCGTTGCTAATGGATAATTTTCTGGAACTTTTAACCAAAGGCTAAATGAAAATGGCTGGTACCTCTCAAAATCTCCAATTTTTTCAGGTGGGAAGGCAACCATGGTCTCGTCATTATATTTTAATGATTTACCACTGATACCTTGCCCAAATTCAGCATTTCTAAAATTGGCGTTTATAGATGGGTCAGCTTCATTAATAAAAAATGTACGCTTTGGATCTTTTTCATTTGTTTTATCAAAACTTAATTTAGCCAACACTATTTTTTGGAGGGATGTTTCAATATTTTTATCTCCTTGTTGAATAGCCGCTGTAATCGCTTTATCCTGATTTAATTTATAATCGGACTCTAATTGGCTGATATACTTTTTAAAGTTTTGAATTTTTAGCTCTTCTTCTTTTTTTGTTAGTAACAAAGTAGGTCCTGCCACCATATCATTATTTCCATAATTAGGTCCGCCTTTTTCAAAAGTGCTATTAAAAAATGCGAATAAGGAATAATAATCTTTTTGACTTACAGGATCATATTTATGATCATGGCACTTAGCACAACCTAATGTTGTTGCCATTACAGATGCTCCCAAGGTGTTGGTGCGATCAGTTACATATTCAACTCTAAATTCTTCTTCAATGATACCCGCTTCTGAATTTTGTTTGTGATTACGATTAAAACCAGTAGCCAAAACCTGCTCCTGTGTTGCGTTTGGCAGTAAATCACCGGCTAATTGCCAAGTGATAAATTTATCAAAAGGTAAATTTTTATTATACGCATTAATGACCCATGTGCGCCAAGGGCTTTGATCATAATGTTTATCATCAAGGTAACCATAACTATCTGCAAACCTTGAAACATCAAGCCAGTATTCAGACATCCTTTCCCCATAATGTTCACTTGCTAAAAAACGATCTACTAAATTTTCATACGCTTTTGGACTTTTGTCTAAAACAAAATCATTGATTTCTTTAACCGATGGACTAATGCCACGAATATCAAAACTAAGTCGACGAATTAAAGTTAGCTTATCTGCTTGTGGCGCAGGTTTTAAACCTTGTTCTTCTAACTTTTGATAAATAAAAGGATCAACTGTATTATTAATTTTCCAATTGGCATTTAAAATGTCAGGAATAGCTGCTTTTTCAGGAGCTACATAGGCCCAGTGTGGTTTGTATTTTGCACCCTGCTCCACCCATTTAATAAGTACCGCTTTTTCATAGGCGGTAAGTGTTAAATTGGATTCAGGTGTTGGCATTCGAACATGAGGATCATCACTTAGTATACGACGAACAAGATCACTTTTCGCAATACTACCTGGCTTAATTGCCTTATACCCATTTTCACCTTTGTGGCTATAGGCAATATCACTAATATCAAGTCTTAAATTTGCTTTTTGTTTTTTGGCGTCGGGCCCATGACAAGCAAAACACTTATCTGATAAAATTTGTTTTACTGCAAAATTATAATCGATTTCTTCAGGCAATTGTGCTATTTGATTTTGCACTTCAGCGGGAATATCAATTTTTTCGCAAGCGGAGAAAATAAACACAAATAGGAAAGTAAAAAGAATAGCATTTAATTTTTTCATAGCGCGCAAATACGTCAATTAAAGTTACTGAAAACCGCTGAATTATAACGCTAGCCAAAAAAGGATATAATTAGCTTTTTTGAATAGCCCAAAAGTGGCTTAAAGTTATTGAGAACCATTGATTTACATTTGAAGGCAAAAGCGAAATTATGTACTTTTTTAGCATATTGAATAATGCACCATTTAGATAGCAAAAAGCCCGTTATATTTGGATTAGCAAAAATTGAATTCCACGTAAATCTTAACTTTTATAAATTTTTAAAAATACTTTATGCAATTTATTAAATTGAACTACTTGATCATAGCGACATTTTTTTCATCTGCGATTTTTGGACAAAATTTTTATGTATCCACGAAAGGGAATGATAAAAATAATGGAAGTATCGAAAGCCCCGTAGCAAGCTTAACGGCGGCACAAAAATTAGTACAAAATAACAAGGCAAAGAATTCAAAAGGAATAACCGTTCACATTGCGCCTGGTCAATATAATTTAACAAGCACTTTTGTATTAAACGAACAAGACAGTGGTCAAATTGGAAAAGAAATTATTTGGAAAGCAGAAAAACCAGGAACAGTAAGCATTACCGGTGGTAAAAACATACAACCAAATTCATTTACCCAAGTAAAAGATGCTGCAATTGCTAAACGATTAAATCAAAATGCAATTAAAAATATCTTACAGGTACATCTGCCAAGTATCGGAATAACTGATTTTGGATCTCATAAGCAATTTGGACATACTATTGCAGTTACACCAGCACCATTACAATTATTTTTTAATGGCAATCCAATGACCCTTGCTAGATATCCCAATGAAGGATATATCAAAATAGGAAAAGTAATCGACAAGGGATCGGTTCCAAGAAGTTTGGACAAATCTAATAGAGGCGGAAAATTTGAATATACAGATGCACGACACGCCAAATGGCAAGGACAAGAAGATATATGGTTGAGTGGTACTTTCAATTATGGCTACGCAGATGATTATATAAATATAAAGACCATTGATACTGTGCAAAAAACAGTTCAGTTAGCCATGCCCCATTTATATGGAATAGCAAGCGGAAGAGATTTTCAGCAGTATGCAGCTATTAATATACTTGAGGAATTGGATATGCCAGGAGAATGGTATTTGGA
>CAJBLA010000113.1 GCA_903953815.1 uncultured Bacteroidota bacterium
ACTACAAATCAACGCCTTCATTTTCTCAAAAAATCTTCATAACCCTGAGGTCCCGGGTTCAAATCCCGGTCTCGCTACATGAAAATCAAGGACTTACGTTAAATCGTGGGTCCTTTGTTGTTTTTGCGTGAGATTTTTTACTTTTACCTATACAATTAGTTATTCATGGAAATACAAAATAGTTCAATTGAGGATATAGATTTCATACTTGATTTATACAAGTCTGCTACTGCATATCAAAAGGAAAGATTCATTAGTCATTGGCCGGAGTTTGATAGAGAGATGGTTATAAATGAAATTGTAGAGAATAGACAATGGAAGATGATCATTGATGGAGAGGTGGTATGTATTTGGGCGACTACATTTTCTGATCCCTTAATTTGGGAAGATAAGAATATCGATCCGTCAGTGTATATCCACAGGATAACCACTAATCCTAATTTTAGAGGCAAAGGCTTGGTAAAGAAAATTGTTGAGTGGTCTAAAAATTACGCTACCGAAAATAGAAAGAATTTTATCCGCATGGATACAGTAGGAGAGAATCATAAACTAATAGAGCACTATACGGCTTGTGGTTTTAATTTCTTAGGTCTTTCTCAATTGACTAATACAAATGGATTACCACAACATTACCATAATGCTGTTGTTAGTTTATTTGAGTTGAAGGTATAGTTTGTTTCCAATTCTGTTTTGTCAATTGTACTTGTTGTTGTAGCTGTTTCAATTATTGGACTATGAGTTGTACATGCAAATATTATGCTAATACAAGAATTGAAAATAGAGCTGTTGCGTTAGAATTGCAATAGAGCATGTGCTTTATTCTTATAAGGTAAGTAATATTATTTTAAAATATAATCAAATGATAATCAGTAAATTGGAATGATAAAATTAATTAAAATAAAAGTCTATAAAAATAGTAGACTTTTAACATATTTCTTTATCTTCGTGCTTTCATCAAGAATCCCTAAACGGATGCCAACTGAGAGCTTAACCCTCTGCGGTGGTAAAATAGATGAGGACAAAGTCAAAATAAAACTATTAAATTACCCATTTAAAAAATCTGATACTATTCTACTAGCCTACTAATTTTTTAGTAATTGTTATAAATAGATTAGATTCACACAATAAAACCAATAACATGAAACAATTTTTAATGATTATGGTCATGATTGCATCTGCATTCATATCAAGTGGTCAGGAAACAAATTTTACTGGAAAAGTAAAAGATGAACAAGGAAAGCCCCTATCTGGTGCCACCATATCTATCAAGGGAAGCAAAGTAAAAACACAGACCAGTAAAGATGGCCAATTTTCAATTAAAGCAACTATTGGAAATATTCTTGTGGTTAGTTTTAGCGGCTTTTCAAATCAATCATATACTTTAAAAGATAATAATCCAGTCGATATACAACTTAGTGTAAGCAATAACGAGTTAAATGAAGTAGTGGTGTTGGGGACAAGAAGTGTTGGAAGAACTAAATTGGAATCTGTATCGCCAGTAGATTTATTTGATTTAAAAACATTAACCTCTGAAGTTCCACAAACAAATTTAACAGACATATTAAACCATGTAGCGCCTTCGTTTAATTCTACCACACAGACGGTGGCAGATGGAAGTGATCATATTGATCCAGCTACCGTTAGAGGTCTTGGTCCAGATCAAACATTGGTTTTAATTAATGGCAAACGTCGCTATACTTCAGCTTTGGTGAATGTAAACGGAACTATGGGTAGGGGTTCTGTAGGAACAGATTTAAATGCAATTGCTTCTGCATCCATTGATAAAATAGAATTACTAAGAGATGGCGCAGCAGCACAATACGGATCGGACGCTATCGCTGGTGTTATAAATATTCAATTAAATAAAAATATTGGGACTGGTAAAGCAGTATTTAGCAGTGGTGCAAATATTACCACTTATCAATCCTATAAGCATGCTGCTCCTGGAAGTTTTAAACTTGGAGAAGGGCCGACAAATGATCCTAAATATTATAACAATAGTGTTGTAGACGGACAAAAAACAAATGCTTCTGTAAATTATGGCTGGCAAATTGGAAAAACAAAAGCAAGTTTTATCAATGTAACCTTAAATCTAGAACAAAGAGAACCTACAATTCGTTCTGGTGAAAGAACTGGAGATATTGATAATCGAAAATCTGGTGATTCTGCTAGTATGGCTTTAATGACCACACTTGGCGCAGATCGTAATACTTTTCAAATGAGAGTTGGTCAATCACGCACTAAAAATTTACAAGGTGTAATTAATGGTGGTCTAGCGCTAAAAAATGGCGGAGAGTTTTATTTCTTTAGTATTTTAAGTAATAGAGTAGGAAACTCAACTGGCTTTTATCGTATGCCTTATCAAAACAGTAATATACCCGCTATTTATCCAAATGGATTTTTACCTGAAATCACTTCTAATATTAACGACATTTCTTTAGGAACAGGATTAAAGGGAAAAGCGGGAACATGGAATTATGATTTTAGTAATACGTATGGTCAAAATAGTTTTGGTTTTAATATTGAGAATACATTAAATGTATCTGCCTATTATAATAATCAAAGCAAACAATCAGAATTTAATGCAGGCACTTTATTATTTAGACAAAACACAACAAATATTGATTTTTCAAAAAAATTAGATAATTCAGTAAATTTAAATGTGGCCTATGGTGCTGAATTAAGGTATGAAAATTATCAACAAAAGGCTGGAGAAGAAGCTTCTTGGGCAAACTACATGCGAAAAACGGGAGGTGTAACCGATGTTTTAAACGGCACTCCTACCTCTATCAAATTAGCGGATAATAGTACAGGGATTCCTGCAGGTGGCGCACAAGTATTTCCTGGATTCAGACCAGACAATGCAAAAAATGAGAGCAGAACATCCACTGCATTATATGTAGATTTTGAAATGGAACCAATTAATAAATTATTACTTGACTTTGCTGCACGATACGAGAATTATTCTGATTTTGGAGGAAACTTAAGCGGCAAGGTTGCAGGTAGATATAAACTTACTGATAACTTTTCATTAAGAGGATCGGTAAGTACAGGATTCAGGGCGCCATCCTTACAACAAAGGTTTTTAACAAAAACATCTACTGTATTTCAAGGAGGTGTAGCTTTTGATGATGCAACCTTACCCAATGACAGCAAAGCTGCGCAAACATTGGGTATCCCAAGTTTAAGACCTGAAATTTCTAATAGTGCAAGCATTGGAACCACTTTGAAAATAAATAAATTCAGTTTAACAGTAGATGCTTATTCTACAAAAATCACTGATCGTATTATATTAACAGATGCGTTTTCGGGTAGCGCTACTGGAGATGCGGTTTCTCAATTTTTATATACTACGTTGTTAGCAAATAATGCTTCAAGAGGAATTTTTATGGCTAATGCCACAGACCTAAGAACTTCTGGTATTGACATCATTTCAGCTTACAATTTAAAATTGCCAAAAAAACAAAGCTTGAAGTTTGAATTAGCAACTACTTTATCTAAGCGTGAAATTTTAGGCAAAACAAAAGTTTCTGAAAAATTATTAGGAAGAGAGTCCACTTATATGAGTCCTATTAATAAAGCAACATTAATAGACGGTAATCCTAAAGTGAAAGGATATTTATCTCTTTCCTATAAAAAAGACAACTTTAATTTATTTCTCAGAAACACTTATTTTGGAGAGGTTACACATATTGAAGGCGGTGGAACTACTAACTGGTTTTATGAGCAAGTGCTAAGTCCTAAGATTGTGACTGATTTAAGTATTGGCTATAAGTTATCAAAATCTTGGAGATTTTCTACAGGGGCTAATAATCTATTTGACATCTATTCTGATTTACTAGTTGCTTCGAAGGGCACTTATAAAAGATTAGATGTAGTTCAAACCAGCCCTACTTACGATAAATTTGTTGAATCTCAAACTGCTTTTCAAAGAGGTATTGTTAATAATAATGGTATTTCATCCAACAACCAATTCAACTATTCACGTAGGGTAACGCAATTAGGAATGAACGGAAGATATTTATACGCAAGAATCGAAATCACTTTTTAATAAGCGATAAAAGTTTATTGCACATGATAAACAAACCCCGCCCCGATACTTTGGTGCGGGGTTTGTTATTGCAGTCAATAAGATTAAATAACAAAATGTGCTGCGTGAGGAAAACACCCACTGAATTCGACTGAAATCGGTCGTTTTCGGTTTTGTGAAAACATTCACTTTATTTAAATACATAGAGTATGCGCAATTTAATTTTTCTTAGTATCCTAATTTGTTTAACTGGGTGTGTAAAATCAAATCCGGATCTAACTCAAATAATAAAAGGAGATCCAGCTTCGCAGTTAGCATTATGGAAAAAGAAGGGTATTTCTAATTATGAAATGACCATGAAAATATCCTGTTATTGTATTCAAGGAAGAGTTGGTCCGCATCATATTGTTGTAGAGAATGACAAAATCAAGACAGTGAATAATCTACCTTATGATTCAACTAAAACTGGGCCAATTCTAACGATCAATGAATTATTTGATTTCATTATTATCAGTTTAGCTAAAAATCCCTATCAGCATTCTTTAGATTATAATGCAATCTTTCATTATCCAAAATATATATATTTTGATTTCAGTCAGCAGATTGCAGATGAAGAAGTTGGTTATGAGATTACTGATTTTAAAGCAATGAAATAAAGATAAATTTAGAGCAAGTACATTTTAGTTGTGATTTCATTTCTTCCTAGAAAGATACTGCGTGAGATTTTCGTGAACCCATCTACAGCAACAATTTTCATAATCAATCATTATAATTCTGCTAATCGAATATTTCGATATTTAATTGACATTTCATTTCCAGGATGTAACTGTAGACCAATAGGGCCAGATGCAGGGATATCTTTTGAAGTATATGTCATTACTTCTTTCCCATTTAACCAAACAGTGTAAGTTTTATCTACCATTTTTATTTTCATTGTATTCCAATCTGTTGCTTTTAAAATATCTTTTACATTGGCTTCTACCGGATATTTTAATTTAGGTAAATATGGAGAAGCCGTTAAGTCTCTTTTTAAAGATCCTGAAATGCCAATTTGAATTTGGTCGTTTTCAGAACGCAGAAATATGCCTGAATCTACAGTGCCGTCACCCATTAAAAAATCGGCACTTATTATAAAATTTTGGTAGTTTTTTTCTGTCCATAAATTACTTCCTTTTTTCTCGGCATTATTTTTTACAAATAACACCCCACGGCTTGCTGTCCAACAAATTAGATCTTGCGGCAATTTCCATCCATTTAGATTTTTACCATTGAATATCTTTTTGAGTTTGGGTTCTTGGGCAAACAATATTGTTGAAGCCCCAAGAAAAACAAGCATTATAAGGAGTATTTTTTTCATGTTTTAAATTTAATTAATTATATTCAATTATGGAAAATAAAAATAATTCAAGAAGATCTTTTTTAAGATCTGCCGCTAAGGGAGCCGTTGTAGCTGTTGTTACGCCTACCACTTTTGCCATGGGCGAACCTGCTAATACTATTCATTCAAGTATAATTGGCGCAAACGACCGAATTCGCGTAGCAATACTAGGCTTAAATGGAAGGGGCAAATCACATGTTGAAGAAATCATGAATTTGTCGGCAAAATCAAATGTAGAAGTAGTAGCACTATGTGATCCAGACATGGTTGTACTGAATGAAGCGGCTGCTAATTTTCAAAAAAAATACGGCAAAAAAATAGCCATTGAACAAGACTACAGAAAGATTCTCGATAATAAAAATATAGATGCTATTACACTTGCCACACCCAATCATTGGCATGCGCTCTTAACAATTTATGCATGTCAGGCTGGCAAGGATGTGTATGTTGAAAAGCCTGCTACTCATAATATTCATGAGGGTAAAAAAATGATTGAAGCTGCATACAAATACAATCGTATTGTGCAACACGGCGTTCAACTACGTAGTTCTGTTGCTATTCGCGAAGCCGTAAAACATTTAGAAGAAGGTTTGATAGGACGCGTTTATATGTCTCGCGGACTAGTATATCGTAGGCGTCCAGATATTGGTAACAAAGGGATTTCGGCAATACCTGCAGGATTAAATTACGACCTATGGTGTGGACCTGCTCCGATGCGTCCGTTTTCGAAAAACTTAGTACATTATAATTGGCATTGGCATTGGAATTATGGCAATGGTGACGTAGGCAACCAAGGTATTCACGAAACAGATTTGTGTATGTGGGGTTTAGGTGTAGACCAATTGCCTGAAAAAATCACTTCTATGGGTGGTAAGTTTTTATGGGATGATTGCAAAGAAGTTCCTGAAATACAAACCTCTATTTATCATTATCCCAAACAAAAAAAGATGATTCAGTTTGAAGTTAGAAACTGGAATACTAATTCAGAAGATGGCGCAAGTGTGGGTAATATTTTTTATGGAGAAAAAGGCTACATGGTGGTAAAAGGATATGGTACTTATGAAACTTTTTTGGGTGAGAAAAAAGAGAAAGGCCCTAGCCGTAGCGAAACCGGCGAATTAGGATTGCATTTTCAAAACTGGTTTGACGCGATTAGAGCAAGAGATATGAGTATTCAAAACGGACCTGTTCAAACAGGCCATTTGTCTTCATCATTAGCTCACTTAGGAAATATTGCCTACCGTTTAGAGCGTCAATTACAATTCGATCCAGTAGCAGAAAGATTTATTGGTGAAGGTGAAAACGAAGCGAATGCTATGCTAAGCAGGGATTATCGTGCGCCTTATTTATTGCCGGACGTGATTTAGTTTTGCTAATGATAGGTTCTCGATAATTTTTTTACAGTATCTGATACACTCGTCAATATGTTCCTAAGCCGGATTATATATCAATAGCACTGCCGCGTTAGTTGGCAGTATATTCGAGCATACCACCATTTTGGTTTAATCCATCATAACGCAAACTTTTGAATTTACTTCTTCAATAAAAAAGTAAGAGGAACATTCAACCTGCTTCTCCAAGACTTTTCGGAATGATCCTGTCCGGGCCAGGAAAGGCTTATCCATTGGTTGTTGCTGAATTTTTTTTGTTTCATAATAGCATCTACCTCTAACTGTAATGATGCATACATAGAATCTAGTGTTTCAGTGCCATGATCAAAATAAATTTTATGTTGCTTAGGTGATGGCAAATATTTTTTTAAATAAGAAAAAAATACAGAAGGTACTGGATTATTTTCCATAGAAAATAGTCCGGGCCAATGCGTTGAAAGGCAAGCTGCCCCGCCAAAAACGTTTGGATATTCACATAGGGCGTACAAAGAAATTAAACCACCCATGCTACTCCCTGCTACAAATGTATTTGACGGGTCTGTAAATGTGCTGTAGGTTTTATCGATAAAAGGCTTTAGCTCCTCTACCAAAAATTTCAAATAATTATCTGAAGAAATGGCAAGTCCTGAAAAAATGGATTGGCCACCGCTTCTGTAGGCATCGTAAACTAGTTTCTGTTGATCCTTGGATAAAGCCTCAAAAGGTTTTTGAGGAAAATATTCGGCATGTCTACTTTTTCCTCCATTCCAAATACCTACCACAATGCAATCCTTAATTTTCTGATTCTTTATTAATTGGGTTACTGTTTCGTCAACACTCCACTCTTGTTTATTCCAGGTTATACTGCTGTCAAATAGCATTTGCCCATCATGCATATATAATACTCCATATTTTTTTGAAGCAGAATAGTTGTCGGGTAGCCAAACATCTACATTTCTTGCAGGCACATACTTTGAAGTAAAATTTTCAAATCGTACTATGCGGCCACTGCTTGGTGTAGGCTGTTGAGCAAAAACATCAAACTGGTTTATTAACAAGAATATGCAAAGAAGAATGGAAATCTGTTTCATTTTGTTTTTTATTTCAGATAAATGTAGAAAATTTTAGCTGCTTTAAGATAAACACTCCCTGAAATTGGTCCAAATCGGTCCTTTGTTGGTTTTGCGTGAGGTTTATTTAAGTGGCTTTATTTATTGTTTTTTAGCAATAACTAATGCAACAAGTAAATTAGGTACCCAACAAAGCCATGCAAGGTATGGGTAAAATACTTCAAAGGGAGTTCCACTAGCGAAACCTATTCCTAATCCAGTTCGTAAAGTAACTGCTGCAAATGTGAGTGCAAAATTGATAAACATCCAATATTGGTGTGCTTGAACATTTTTATTTTTGATGGAATGATATGCTTTATATCCTGTAGCTAACCATAGTATGGCCAAAGTGAAAAATCCTGAATGAGAAATCATTCCACCAAATGAATATTGAGACATATATAAACCAGAAAGTCCTCCAACTAATACGCTTATCAGATAGATCTTACCTAGCAATCGATGCACTTGTATCTTATTTAATCTGAACTTTTCATTGAATTGAAAAGGTCCTATAGCTAAAGCGATGAGAGATGAAAAAATATGCAAGTAAATACCGATAGGGTGTGCTTGAAAATTACTTTTCATGCCTGGGTGAACTGCAACGCCAAGTTCAAGAAACGAATACACAACTAGGGCATATAAGGTTACAGATATGGATAAACTTAAAATTAGAAATTTAAATATTTTGTTCATTGAACCCAACATTATTGAAATGAAATTTATTAGTCAAAAATAATAAATCAATCAAGGATTTCAAATTTGAACCTCTGCGTGAGGAAAACACCCCCTGAATTCGACTGAAATCGGTCGTTTTCGGTTTTGTTAAAACATAACTAATTACAAATCAACGCTTTCATTTTCTCAAAAAATCTTCATAACCCTGAGGTCCCGGGTTCAAATCCCGGTCTCGCTACAAAGCCTGTCACAAACGTGACGGGCTTTTTTAATGCGAAGCCGCGAAACAAGCTCGCTTGATTGAGTGGATGAGCGTTAAAAAAGACAAACGCAAATCGAAGATTTGTGTTTGAAAGGCTTTGGGTAAGGCGACCTTCGAGGATGACAGCGAACGAAGTGAAGCTGGCAATCCCGTTAAATCGTGGGTCCTTTGTTGTTTTGTGCCTCTTTTCTGTGCCTCCTTTTGGTGAATAATATATAAAAAAGAGACCCCTATCACTAGAGGTCTCAGTCGTATTTTTTCAAACTTAAATTGAACTAGTTATTTTTTTTGAGATGCCGCAATCTCCTCTTTATATGTAGTAGGATCAGAAAAACGACCTCCACTTATAATTTTCTCATCTTTCCAATAGAAATATGCATG
>CAJBLA010000114.1 GCA_903953815.1 uncultured Bacteroidota bacterium
ATATTCGTTACCAAGATGTGCAAGATTTAAGCAAAATTATTACTACAGAGTTCAACATTGAGGGCAATCCAAAGGAAGATAAATTTGTAGCATTAGTACTAGCCGTGAAACCAGCACAAGTAACTTTGGTTCCTGATACCCTGGGCCAATTAACCAGTGACCATGGCTGGGATACTATTACCGAGCAAGCCTATTTAAAAAATGTGATCGCAAAATTTAAAAGTGCAGGAATTCGTGTTTCTATATTTGTTGATCCCGATGAAAAAATGGTCCAAGCGGCTGCAATTACAGGAACAGATCGTATTGAACTATATACTGAAATGTATGCGAAGCAATTTGCTACGGGTAATAAAGAAGCAGCGATTGCCCCTTATATTACAGCTGCTGCATTAGCGAATCAATTGGGCATGGGCATAAATGCAGGACATGATTTAGATCGATTTAATTTACCTTATTTAATACAGCAAATCCCAAGTATTGATGAAGTAAGTATTGGTCATGCATTAATAAGTGATGCGCTATATTTAGGATTAGAAAATACCATACAATTATACAAACGTGCACTTTTAAAATAAATTAATAATGAAACTAATAAACATCTCTACTAAAATTATTATCGCTTTATTTATTTTAAATTCCGCAACATTATTTGCACAAAAAACATTTGGGCCTTTACCAACAAAAATGCAATTAGCATGGCACGATAAAGAATTTTATTTATTTATTCACTTTGGCCCAAATACATTTACTGATTTGGAGTGGGGGCATGGAAGCGAGGATCCTAATGTTTTTAATCCAAATGCACTTGATTGCAATCAATGGGCACGCATTGCAAAAGCAGCAGGTGCAAAAGGTATTATATTAACCGCCAAACACCATGACGGATTTAGTTTGTGGCCAAGCAAATATAGTAAGCACACTGTAAGAGAAAGTAAATGGTTAAATGGCAAAGGGGATGTGGTAAAAATGTTATCAGAAGCTTGTAAAAAAGCGGGCATTGAAATGGGCGTATATATTTCACCATGGGATCGCAACCATCCAGATTATGGTACGCCTAAATATAATGAAGTGTTTATCCAAACCATGAAAGAATTATTAACGGGCTATGGTAAATTTTTTGAATTATGGTGGGATGGCGCGAATGGCGAAGGGCCAAATGGTAAAAGACAAGTGTATGACTTTAAACGTTTCCAAGATTCCGCTTTAGCTTACCAACCGCACTTAATGATCTTTAGTGATATTGGACCACATGTACGTTGGATTGGCAATGAGCAAGGGATTATTAACGAAACCAATTGGAACCTACTTGATACTGCAGGATTTAAAAGAGGTGCCGGAGGCCCTCCTACTGATTCCTTGAATAGAGGAAATTACAATGGTAAAGCTTGGATACCAGGTGAGGCTGATGTATCCATTAGAAAAGGTTGGTTTTACCATGAAGAAGAAGACAAGACAGTTAAATCGGGCAAACAATTGTTTGATTTGTATTTGAAAAATGTAGGAAGAGGTGGTAACTTTTTATTAAATGTGCCTCCGAATAGACAAGGCTTATTTTCACCTGCAGACTCCACTGCATTAATAGATTTCAAAAAAATTAAAGATGCTGCATTTAAAAATAACCTATTTAAAAATGCAAAAGTATTGAGAACAAACAACAGTATTGAAATTCATTTAAAGGAAGCGGTTGAAATAAATGCCATACAATTAATGGAAGCCATCAGTATGGGACAACGTATTGTAAAATTTGAAATTTCAGGAGGCAACTCACTTAAGAAATTTGAAACTTTCGCAAAGGGAACAACTGTTGGCCATAAAAGAATCATCACTTTCCCAACGCAAAAATTAAAATATTTTAGAATTTTTATCAGCGAATCAAAAGCAACACCAATTATATCGGAGGTATCCGGCTATTTGTTCGCAAATTAAAACCGAATGCATTAAATTGCATAAAATTGAAACTTATGAATACAGCACCAATAGTAGGAATAGTCATGGGAAGCGATAGCGATTTGCCTACTATGCAAGCAGCTGCAGATACACTAACACTTTTCAATATCCCTTTTGAATTAACAGTGGTATCCGCACATCGCACGCCAGATCGTATGGTGCAATATGCAAAAACTGCGCGTGAAAGAGGTTTAAAAGTTATTATCGCTGGCGCAGGTGGCGCAGCGCATTTGCCTGGGATGATTGCTGCTATTACGAGTTTACCTGTGATTGGCGTTCCCATTAAGTCGAGTAATTCTGCGGATGGCTGGGATTCAATATTATCTATTTTACAAATGCCAGGAGGTGTTCCTGTAGCAACGGTTGCATTGAATGGTGCTAAAAATGCAGGCTTACTTGCTGCACAAATTTTAGGTAGTGCTGATCCTAAAATAGGACAAGCCATGGATGACTATAAATTAAATATGGAATCCGAAGTGATGCAAAAAGTAGAAAACTTAAAATCAAGTTGGAATAATGGTTTTGACCAATAACACTTAGCGAATAAAATAAAACTTAGGGATGTATTAGTCTTTGCTAATATGTATGATGGTAAAGCTAGCATCCACCGAATTTGAATTATTCAAAATAGCTTCCACCCAGTCCCAACCATACTCCCCTACCCATTTAGAGAAGTTTTCAACACGCTCTTGTAAATTATTATCCGGGAATAATTCTGATTTAATACTATGAATTCTGGCAAGCGAAGTATGTTGCTTCCGCTTTTCAGCACGCACCATTTTCTTTTCCAATAATGCTAATTTTTTTTGTGCTTGTAGGGACAGGTTTAATGCATGATTGCCTAAAGAAGCATCTATTTTTATCACATCCTGTTGTATCGCATTGTATAGGTTTGTTAAACTAGCGATATGTTCCGTTAACGCTAAATTTTCAACGCTTTGTTTCTTTACAAACGCTAATTCTACATCTTGAATGGAATGAAATAAAGCTTCCGTATTAAATTCCAAGGAAGCCCATTGTTTGGCTTGCTTTTCATTGATAAATAAAAACGAATTGCGCAATAGGATTACAGGATAATTTACCCCAGCCTGGTCAAAAACTTCTTTTAGCTCCATCCAATAAGCGAGCTCGCCACCACCGCCAACAAATACCACACTTGGTAGGATGGTTTCCTGATAGGCCCCTCTTAAAATTACATTGGGGCTGAATCGATCAGGATATGTTTGTAATTCCTTAATTATTTCAGTTTGGCTAAATTGAATATTGGTATCCACCACCGAAAACAATTCCCCGCTTTTTTCAATTCTATTTCGATTTGCGTCTTTTAGATAAAATAAATTAATCGCTCGACCTTCCGATTGCACATGATAATTTTCAGATAAACGCTTAAGTGTAGGTTGGATAGCAGCATGAGAGAACTGCGTAGTTAATTCCTTTTGCATCACTTCTACAAATAGTGATTTTAATTTTGCATCGTCGGGTTGGACCACCACTAATCCATATTGCCCAAAAAAAGAATGCACCATTTGCAAAGTGGCATCATTAATAGTGTTCCCTTTTTTATACGCGGCTTTAATTATTTCAAAAGCTCCTTTGCCTTCGGGTTTCACTGTCCAATATCCTTCTAAATCTTGTAATAATTGTAATAAATGATCATCCACCAACATCCGACCAATGGCACCTGTTTGTTTTGTTTTCCATTGGTGTTTGGCACCATCAATACTATAACTGCCTACTTCCGCTAAATCTGCATCTTCAGATCCCATATAGTATACAGGCACAAAATCATTCTCCGGGAACTGTGCCTTTAATGCTGATGCTAATTTAATTACATGAATTATTTTGTAAAAAAAATAGAGCGGCCCTGTAAATAAATTGGGCTGATGTGCTGTAGTTACAGCAAAGCAATTATCGTTTTTCAATAAACTAATATTTGCCTGCACTTTTTCAAAAGCTGCCTTATTTTTTTCATTCATTCCTGCCCCTAATACCTGGTATTGATTTTCCAGAACGGATACCAAGGTTTGGCGTTGAATAGCTGAAAACTTCCTTTGCTGTATTGCTTTTTTTATCCCTTCCAAATCCGGTGTATAGGGCACATAATCACGCGCTGTTCCATTCCCTGAGATATAGTCATTCACCAAAGTTGAAAAAACGCCAGTGGCACTATATGGTATGGAAGTGGCATTGTATTTCATTAGTTATTGAATCTTTCTGGATGATAAAAACTAATATCAATACTAGTAGGTTTTTCTTCAACGATTTCAGCGACTAATTTTCCAGTACCTGCACCCAAACTTAATCCGATCATGGAATGACCTGTTGCTATCACTAAATTATTTATTTTCTTTGAACGCCCTAAATAAGGTAAGCCATCCGCAGAACAAGGGCGGTATCCATACCATACTTTATCCCAACTAGGTGTGGGTATATCAAATTCAGGAAAAAATTGTTTTACTGCTTTTAAAACGCCTACCACTCTATTCATTTGCGGCGCAGCTTTTGTTGTCGTAATTTCCATAGTGCCGCCAAAACGCATTTTATTTCCATCCATGGGGGTAAGTGCAACGCGCCCTTCCATTAATACCGATGGATAATCTGTTTGAAATGGAGAATCTTCCAATGTAACTGAGTAGCCGCGTCCTGGCATCAATGGCATTTTAATACCTAATTTTTGAACCAATTCCCTACTCCATGAACCAGTAGCTAAAACCACCGTATCCGCTGTATATTTATTTTTATCGGTGATTACAGATTGAATTTTTCCATTATTTAATTCAAAATCTACCACTTCCTCATTTAAACAAAATTGCACCCCCTTTGATTTTAAATCTTCAATTAATTGTTTCATTAACTTATTGGGGTACAAATGCGCATCGCATTTGAAATAGATCGCACCCAATGCATTTATTTTGTGTCGGGGCTCCAAAGCAAACAACTCTTCCTGCGTTAATAGTTCTGTATCTGTTAATCCTATTTCGTGTGCACGCTTTACGGTGTGATGTGCATGTTCTGCGACTTTTTCAGTTTGAAATATTTCCAGTAGCCCTCTATGTTCATAGGCGAATTTAAATTGAGGAAGTTTGGCCCATTCTTCATAACAATGTTGGCTTAACAACGCATAATCTTTTAAAGGAATAGCTGCCTTGTCTACATTTTCAGCAGTGGCCATTTGCATAAACTTTAAACCCCATTGCATTAAACTCAAACTTAATCGTGGTTTAACATAAAAGGGGCTTTGTGGATTTAACATCCACTTTAATCCTTGTTTTACAATACCTGGCGTTGCTAATGGAATAAAATGACTTGGACAAACATATCCAGCATTACCATAAGAGCAATTATTTAAAATATCATTTTGATCAATAACGGTAACTTGATGTCCCGCTTCTTGCAAATAATAAGCGCTACTTAAACCAATTACACCTCCGCCTAAAACAACTACTTTCATATAATAGATTAAAGCACGAATTTCGTTAAAATTGCGTTCATTTCCCCAATAAATTAAGTGGAATTATTTAAAGGATAAAAAAGGCTTATACCACCTGAAAACCACCTGCATAAGGGTCATCAGAAGGATCAATAGATATGGTATTAAATCCTATTATCTTGGCCCAGCCCTGAATAGAGGGTATAATTGCCTCCTTGCCGCCAATTTCAGTAATGGCTTCCACCTTACCTGTAAATACGGATCCTATAATACTTTCATGCAAAAAGGCCTCTCCTTGCTTTAATTTACCCTTCGAATACCAATGGGCTAATCTTGCAGAAGTGCCTGTTCCGCAGGGAGAACGATCAATAGCTTTGTCACCATAAAAAACTGCGTTTCTTGCCGTATTTTTTTCATCCAATACTTTTCCAGTCCATAAAATATGAGAGCATGAATTAATGGTGGGATCCAAAGGGTGTTCAAATTTATGCACAGCATTAATGCGTTTACGCAATTCCCCACTCCATGCAATTAGTTGCCCAGCCGTATAATTTTCAATTCCTTTAAAATTTTCTTGCACTTCAACAATGGCATAATAATTACCGCCATAACAAACATCAATATTTAATTCCCCTAAATCGGGACATTGTATTTTTAAATTTTCTGCAGCTGAAAACGAAGGCACATTGGTCAACTTCACTGAACTCACTTTTTTGCCTTCCATGGTATAATCAATAAGTACCAATCCAGCTGGCGCTTCCATCCTAATTTTTCCAGGCACTTTAGGTTGTACCAAACCTGCTTCAATGGCTACAGTAATGGTACCAATGGTTCCATGACCACACATCGGCAAGCATCCACTAGTTTCAATAAATAAAACTGCAACATCATTTGCTGGATCATGTGGGGGATATAAAATACTACCACTCATCATGTCATGCCCTCTTGGTTCAAACATTAAACCTTTGCGAATCCAATCAAATTCTCTTAAAAAATGTTGGCGCTTTTCGCTCATGGTATTTCCTTCCAATGC
>CAJBLA010000115.1 GCA_903953815.1 uncultured Bacteroidota bacterium
GACTTAACCCATTTGCATCTCTGGTATAAACGGTACCATTTTTGATTTGAGCTAATTGATCCTTATCACCTGTCTCTAAATATTGATAGGCAGCACTTATTGAAAATTGTTTAGTCAACTGATGTTTTGCTTCAAACTCAATACCTGTTGTAAAAGCTCGGCCAATATTTAAGTAGCTATATATTTGAGCGCCTGTAATGTAGGCGCCTACCTGTTGTACTTCGATTAGGTTTCGAATATCATTTCTAAATAATTGAAAACTATAAAAGCTTTTGGCATTAGGTTCAAATTCCCAAGTTAAATGTGTGCCAGTAGCATATTCAGGTTGCAGGGATTTTAATTGATAAAAATTATTATACAAAGTGCCTATTTGACCAAGAGAATTTAACTGGCCTATTACTTTTTGCGCTTGCGCTGTTCCATATACGCTATACGAGCCTGCTGCTGCATTTGTAAAATTTAAATATAACTGTCTAAAGTCAGGGGCTTTGAATCCCTGCCCTACACTTAGCCTGATTCTATGTTGTTTATTTATTTTATACAACATGGAAGCCTTCGGACTCCATGCAGAAGCATATGTTTGATTTTGATCAAAACGAATCCCTCCAATCAATATTAATTTAGCATTAGGCGTCCATTCCCACTGGCTAAATGCATATTGATTAGTATTTGTCTTTCTTATTTTTTCACTATCATACCGACTACTTTTTACGCCTTCCATGACCGCGCCACCTCCAACAATCGCGGTAAGCTTTTTGTTGACTACCCAGTCTGTTTGATTTTCAAGTCTGTTAAATACATGGTCTAATATATCAGTATATGGCGCGCCAGAAATGGTTAATAAATTTTGAGTCGCATTGTATTGTGTGATATAGGATCTGAAACTTGTTTTTAAAGCATTTGAGAATCGATGATTTAATGAACTTGCTATATTATAATCTGTATTTTTTTCCTCTCCATTTGAATTTATCGTCAAACCACCATTTGTTACAGATAGTTCATTTTTAATTTGCTCATTTGTAAACCTCAGCCCAACTAGTACATTCGTATTATCGGTGAAATTATATTTGAATTGTTGGTTTGTAGCTACCCTTTTTATCGGAGTGGTTACTCTTGAGGCCGAACTTGGCCGAATGCTATAGCCATCTGTACTATAATAATTGTAATAGCCTTGATAGAAAATAGATTTAGATGCAAGCGTATTATTCAGCCCCGCATCAATTGTATTATAAGTGCCGTACCTAAGCGAGGATTGCAAAGGTGTTTTAGTCGTTGCATCGGTAATAATATTAATCACACCTGCCATAGCCTCACTTCCATATAAACTGGAGGATGGTCCTTTTACGATTTCAATTTTTTTTATATTTCCTAATGCTATTCTGTTTAAATCCAAAACACCTGCTGTCCTACCCACCAAAGGTTCTCCATTGATCAGGATAATTGTATAGTCGGGATTTAGGCCTTGCAATTGAACGCCTGCGCCAAAACCGCTAGTCATGGATAATCCTGGTTGTTCTTTTAAAATATCAGTTAATCGTAAAGCACCAATTTGTTGTATTGATTTTGCATTAATGATTGTAACAGGTAGAGTTACGTTACTCAATTTTCGCTCTGACCTTGTTGCAGTAACTACTACACTATCCCCTTGTGATTGTATCGTATCTTTTACAAACCTAACTTGACTAAAAAGGCAAATTGGAGCAAAAACCAAAAAATATAAAAATCTTAACTTCATCAGCACGCAAAGTTCCGATGTAGAAAAAGATTAATTTTGAAATCAATTGAAAAAGTAAATATAGCAATACTAAAAATGACAGTGTTATGACATAACCAAGGATAAAATTTAAATTGATGACTTATGTCATGCTTTAATTAGCCTTGCTTTTGTTAATAATTTTCTGGATTTCTTTTACCTCAGAAGCCAAAATAAAATACTCCAAGAATCGTTTATCATCTTCCTTTCTGACACTAACAATCAATGGATTCGGACCATTGGTGATAATTTGATATTTATCATTGATGCCATTAATCACATCACTTCTTACCTTTTTTTGCAATCCCACATTTTTGTCTTTGATACCTAATACATGATTTATTTGATGTATTTCAATTTTTTCATTTGCTATTGAAGCTTGTAAAAGCATATCTATTAAAGAAATTTCAGTGCCCACAAATGCTTGACCTACTGATTTTGCTTTTAAATGCTTAAGCTGAGATAAAACAATTCTTTGTTGAATTTTTTGTTTAAAATAGCGCGTGACGAAAAACACTATTAAGATAAATAGTAATATAAAGGCGACATATTTATCACTACCCGTATTTCTTCTCCAAATGGGAAATTTTAATAGTTCAAAATTAGATAACTTAAATGCTACTGATTCAAATTGTCCGCTGAATGGATAGTAAAAATAGATCTGTCCTTTATATTCAAAAACATTGCGTAATGTAAAACGTCTTATAAAAAACTGATTGTAATCGGATTTTATAGACTTGTAAATTTTATTATCTATAAAATTGAAATAAAAGATTTCATCATTGATAATGTGTAAAAAGCCATTCTGGACAGACAAAAAAGCAGTTGGATTTTTATCTTCTTCAAATATCTTTTTGATACTTGGATCGACCACCCCTAATGTAACCCATGCTTTTTGTTTCAAATCCAAATAGTAACTTTCCCACTGACTTTCTAATTTATTTTCAGGAATAACTTTTAATCCAGCATTCATGATAGTTTGAAATGGTACAAACAACTTTTCCGCTTCGCTTGAGTACCATCGATACCCATTTGAAAAAATTTCATAGTTCATGGGAACAATATCCCATTGCTTATCTATCACATTGAATTGTCGAATATGTCCATTCGTTTTCCAAAATCCATAACCTCCATAACTATACAACTGATCCTCGTGTAAAAAATTATAGCAGCCAATATTATAATTGATGTTTATGGTGCGATCAATTCTTCTAAATTCTACTAAACTATCCTTTTGACTAAATAGCTTGTAAACAAACCCAGTTTGCTGAATATTGACATATAAATTGTTTTTATCCTTAATGATCTCCTGACCATTTGGACCATAAAGCGTCCCTTGAACAGGTATGAGATAATTATCAGGGCTAAGATTAATATTGGCATCAAGGTCCTGGTAGGATAGAATTTTTTGTAAAAAAGGAGTCTTTTTGACAAAATATACCGTGTCTAATTCGGAATGTTGTGCATTTATTTGAGCAAATCCTAGAATATTTAGAAAAATGATTAAAAAGGTCTTTTTAACACAACTCATTGAATATCAATTTAAAAATAGGAAAATAACGTATAGTAAATATATAAATACAATTCAAAAATAAGAAATAACCTATAAAGAAACTCAATTGGTAACATAATATCTAACTAAGATTATTGAGATCAATGATATTCGCAATAGCTTTTGGGGGAAAGCTATGGATTTTGTAAAGGGAGCCGGGAAACCAGCTCCCTTTTTTATTTTATTTGCCCCACAATACACTCCCGTTACACCCCCATTGTCTTCAAAACTTACAATCAAACTATACTCGACCTCAATAGGTTATTCACGTGCTTATAATTTTGCAACTATTTGATTTTCAATAAGATAGTTATTCTTAACAATTTGGTAATATTGGGAATAGGGTAATCAAACCCCAATCAAGGAAATTTGCGTGGCTTATTAAATTAACAATAAAACCTAATTTATGGACTTGAATTCTATTTTTAAAATTTTCCTTCCAAAGGACCGTGTGTTTTTTCAATTATTTGAAGATGTAGCAGAGCATGTTTATGAAATGGGTGTTAAGTTAAAGGAAATGGTGACTGAACCAGATGCAGATAAAAGAGCAAACATTTTAGCACAAATTGAAAACTTAGAACATATCAATGACGATTTAACACATAATATATTTACAGAACTAGGACGCAATTTTATCACCCCCTTCGATAGAGAGGATATCCATTATTTAGCTACTTCACTAGATGACATTGCGGATTATATATATGCATCTGCTAAAAAAATTAATTTTTATAAGGTAAATCCAAATGATACTGGTATTCATAAATTAGCAGAATTAGTTTTACAAGGAACTATTGAAACTAAAAAGGTAGTATTAGGTTTACGTAATATGAAGAATATTAAGGAGATGACTGAGGCGATGATCAAAGTAAATAGTATCGAGAATCAAGCGGATGATGTATTTGATATGAGTATCGAAAAATTGTTTGAACAAGAAAATGACTTTAAAGAGGTCATTAAGAAAAGAGAGATTTATCAAGTACTTGAAATTGCTACTGATAAAATTGAAGACGTTTCAAATGTGATCGAATCCATTATTATCAAGTACGCTTAATCTAATTCAAGATGACCCTATTAATTGTAATTATTGCGTTAGCATTAATATTTGATTATATCAATGGCTTTCACGATGCGGCAAACTCCATCGCTACGGTGGTTTCAACAAAAGTACTAACGCCATTTCAGGCAGTATTGTGGGCCGCACTATTTAACACTGTTGCTTTTTGGATTTTTAAAGATCATGCGGTTGCTAATTCAATTAGCAAAACCGTATATAAAGATTTTATCACCTTACCCGTAATATTTTCAGGTTTGATGGCTGCTATTTTTTGGAACTTACTTACTTGGTGGTATGGTATCCCTTCCTCTTCATCACATACATTAATTGGAGGCTTTGCTGGTGCGGCTATTGCGCATGCACTTATGATTAAGGGGATTGATTATTCTTGGGCTAAAATTGTTGACGCGGATACTATTTTAAAAACAATATTGTTTATATTTTTAGCGCCCATCATTGGAATTATTATTTCCATTTTTATTACAGTAGTCACCATTATGCGTAATGTTTGGATACGTTTATGTATCATTTCGGTGGTTACTTTAGCAACCGTTTTGATGTTTGACCATTTTGAAGCATCTAAAATGAACGAAAATGTTCAAAAGTTTTATGGTATTGATAAGTACAAAAAAGAGGTTTCCAATATTAAAGAAGAACTTAAAACCAACAAATCAGACACCACACTATTGGCTAACTTAGCAAGCAATCAGGAAAAGTTATCTAAGGCTACTATTTTTTACGACCAAATAAAACCTGCCGTTGATAATTTTGATGTTTTGGGTGCTGATGCAATTGCTGCAATGGCAAGTTCAAATGGATGGCTTAAAACTGTCGCCATTAGTCGATTAAAAGATGAAGTTAGAAATGCAAATGACTTTTTGGTTTTGGAAGCTAAGGCGCCAGAAAATAAAGATGCAAAAGCTGAATACGCTATTGCTAAAACAACTACCGAAGGTTATAAAGCCCCTTTAAAATTATATCTGGAAGGTGCCATTGACTTAGATTCAACACTTGTTTTAGTAAATAGTATTTATCCAATTCAAACAAAAAATATTGATAAGGTTAAAGCAAAAATTACCAAATTCAATATTGAAAAAACTTTTTCAAATGAAATTGATAAAGCAGACAATTCCATGATTGTTTATGGAATCATTGGATCCTCTATCTTATTTATGTTGGTTTACATCTATGTTGAAAAAATAAAAACACCAACTGCACGTAGTGTAGCATACATGTTTAAAAAATTACAGTTATTTAGTTCCGCTGCATTTAGTATTGGTCACGGTGGTAATGATGCGCAAAAAGTAATGGGTATCATTGGAGCCGCTTTAATAGCTAGTGGAAGTATTCAAGATTTTGGCCAACTTCCTAATTGGGTACCGATTTCTTGTTATTTAGCAATTGGTTTGGGCACCATGAGTGGTGGCTGGAAGATAATTAAAACAATGGGCTCTCGCATTACTAAAGTAACCCCTTTAGAAGGCGTTGCTGCTGAAACTGCTGGGGCATTTACCTTATTTTTTACTGGACAAATGGGGATTCCTGTTTCAACAACACATACCATCACCGGATCCATCATCGGTGTTGGCGCTACAAAAAGATTAAGCGCTGTAAGATGGGGTGTCACTACCAACTTATTATGGGCTTGGGTATTAACCATTCCTGTGAGTGGTGTGTTAGCTGCAATTACTTATTTCATCGTTAGTTATTTTACTAAATAAGAAATTACCATAATATTTAGGCCCTTCGCGCCAAATATTATGGTAAATCTCCTTCCCTAAATATATTTTAAGGCCTAAATTTGTGCATGCGAATTAAACTGTGCCTTTTCATTTTTTTGTTTCTCGTTTTTCATTATAATACCTATTCGCAGGATTCGAGTTACAACAATTTGTCGCCAGTAATTGTAACGGCTAATAAATTAAAAGAAAAGCGTTCTCAAGCACCCATTGCGATTTCCATATTATCGTCAAAGCTAATTGAGGAAACAAAGGCGCAAAGAATAGATGCCCTTTTAAATAAAGTGAGCGGAGTGTATATGCCAACGATTGGTGGGGAGCAACATATGATGTCCATCCGACAACCTATCTCATTAAAGGGGTTATATTTATTTTTAGAAGATGGGATGCCTATCAGAACCAGCGGTTTATTTAGTAATAATGCACTGATTGAAATTAATACCGCTAATATTTATTCCATTGAAGTGATCAAGGGACCTGCGAGTGCATTATATGGTGCAGAAGCCATTGGCGGTGTAGTGAATTTTTTATCACAACTAGTACCAATTAAAAATACGCTCAATTTAACTACCCAAATAAATAATACCGGTTTTACAAAAATGGATATTGCGGGTGGCATACCCACAAAAAAAGGAGGTTGGGCGATAAACGGCTCCTTTACGAATCAAAAAAATGGCGCTACTGAATTTAGTGATTTTGATAAAAAAGCATTTTCAATAAAAAAAGAATTTGTGCTCAATAAAAAATTGAAAGGCTATCAAACGCTAAATTATATTGATTATTATACACAAATGACCGGATCATTAGACAGCATTAAATTTTCGCAAAAAAATTTTAGCTCACAGCAAACTTTCACTTTCCGAAAAATTAAGGCTTTACGATTAAGGCAAAATTTACAATACGATTGGAATTCAAACGTAAGTACTACCCTTAATTTGATGTATCGCAATAATACCATGGACCAAAACCCCTCTTATTCTATTGGATCCACTAGCAACCCTACAAAATTCAGAGGTCAAATTAATAGTAATCAATTTGACGCCTATGTTTTAGATATCCAACACTCCTGGAACTTACAATCGCTAAATAGCAAGTTATTCATTGGGGGCTACTGGGATTTTACCCCACAAAATTTAGTCGCAAACTATATAGATATTTTTAAAGATACGGCTATTGGTAAATACACTAAATATAGTTATCCAACGAAGGATTCCTTAATTACCTCCTACGAGACAGAATTAAATAACAAAGCTATTTATGCAAATTATATTTTTGATATCAATAAATATATTCGTTTGAATGCATCTATTCGTTACGATGACTTTACCTACTTATTTAATAATCAACTACGCACAGGAACCCCCTCTGCCAATAATCATTTTACCAATTGGACACCAAAGCTAGGTATCAATTATAATAAAAAGCAACATGGTGTTTATGTTAACTACAGCGAAGGATTTGTGCCACCTCAGATTACAGAAATATACAATGCTATCCGAGTTCCTTTTTTATTACCTCAAAAATTTAAAAATTTTGAAATAGGCAGTTGGTATCAAAGCAAAAATATATACGCGGAACTTGCTATCTACCAACTGAATGGCACCAATGAAATTATTTCAGTGCGACAAACAGATGGTGTTAATCTTAATCAAAATTCAGGGGCAACCAAACATATTGGTATTGAATATCAATTAAGATATCAATTAAACGCACAATGGGAATTACTAATCAATGGAACCAACACAAAACATACTTATGTCAATACATTGATTAAAGGAACAGATGTGAGTGGCAATGAAATGAATGCAGCACCGCGTAATTTTACAAATATTACCGCAACTTGGAAGCCTAATTCTAAATGGAGATTATCCATCGAGGAATTACATCAGTCTAAATATTATATGGATGAAACAAACACCACTAGCTATGGGGGGTTTGATGTTTTAAATTTACGGTTTGGATATACGTTAAAAAGGACCGAACTATGGTTAAATGTATTAAACCTTACGAATGCCTATTATTCAACAATGGCAACCAAAAACTTTAGTGTGAAAGGCACAAGCGCGTATTCCTATTATTTAGGTGATGCAAGATCTATTACCGTTGGATGGAGATGGCATATAATAAAATAAGAAGCCGTTGGGCTTCTTATTTATATTTTTTAGTACGCAGCTCTGATTGCAATCAGCCTTAATTAATTCATCTAATTACCTCCTCCTACGCTAATCCTCATTCCACCCATTCCGCCACCTCTTTGCATATCCTTCATGATGGTTTGCATTTCTGTTTGAAATTGTGCGCGGTTTAATTTTTTCCCTTTAGTAGGTTGCTTTAATTCCTTAGCGGAGAATTTAGGAATATAGTTAATTGCTGATATTACATTACCGCCATTATCACTATCCACTTCCAAAATTGCACCCGGTAAGCCACTATAAGTATCAGGCCCAATGGATAAAGGAATCGCTTCTGTATACCAAACCACTAATTGAATTTCATTGGGTTTTTTTTCTGCTTGCTTAGTCGTATCACCGTTTCTTCCACCACCGCCACCACGACGATCTCCGCCACCAAAACGCATTGTAAATGCCATTGGAGCTACTGAGGTAGTTGCTTTTTTACATACGTAATTAGCAATCGTTTTAGTTTCATCAGATAGTTTCCAGCTATTTGGCTTTAAGGTATCAATGATTAAATATTCATTTTCAAATATAGAACGCGCTTCATATTGCATTTGTGAGGCTATATCAGTATACGTATTTGTTTCAGGCATTCTAAACATAAAACTCATACCTCTTGAACCACCACTGCCGGGTGCACCACTATTCGCAAAAGGATCAGGAGCATCTTCATTCGGTAGGGTTTTAAAAACGGTTGCTTGCTCATTGAAAATAAGTTCAAATTTTTCAGATCTAAATTCGGGAATATTACGTCTCATTTCAGGATCGGTAATCATTCGATGCATATTAATTTTTCTTTCGAAAATTAACTTGCCTTCTTTTACTTGAGCCATTGTTTGTGATAACGATAATACAACCATCGTTACCAATAAAATCATTTTACGCATATGTTGTTTTTAATGTGTTTATAAAGATAATTAATTTTACATTCTAATTGTCATTCCTCCTGCTCTACCACCATTACCCCCTAAACCAGATTTTTGTAAACTATAAATAAAACTTACCATAAAGTATTGGTTAATTACATTATAATATTGATCCACGATTTGGTTTTGAGATACATTACGGCTAATGCCCGCATTTTTATTCAAGATATCAAATGCACTTATTTTTAATTCAGCGCGCTTGTTCTTCATGAAAAATTTAGAAAAATTTGCATTCCAAATAGGGATGGCGGTATTAAATCCTTCCGCACGACCTGAGTTAATCGTATAATTCAAGGACTGATTTATTAAAAAATCAAAAGGTAAATAATTATTCATTTCAGCACCAAATACCTTTGTTAAAAAATTGGTATTTAACCCTGAATTAATTTTATTATTGGTTTGACTATAGGAGTAACGTGCAGATAAATCTATATCAATCTTTTCATCAATTTGAAAACTATATCTAAAGGAGGGTCCAAATGATTTTGTAACAATCGTATTTAATAAACCATTGGTGTATGAAATATTATTATTCAATCCTGTATTCAATCCAAAATTAAATCTTGAATATATCTTTTTCATTCCAAAACCATAATTCAATGAACCAAATACACGATAAGCCCCGTTAACGTTTACTGGTTTAGATAGGGTTACCCTTGAAGGTAAAATACTATCGTAATTAATAATTGAGTTATTGGTCGTAGATGCATTCACCGTAGCAAAGAAATTCTTTTGAGAAATCACTTTGGAGGAGAAGAACCTAATATTAACATTGTGTTGATAGCTTCGTTTCAAATCAGGGTTACCAATCGTTTGTCTATTGATATTACTTTGATCCAATACCGGTTGCAATTGGGTTAAGGAAGGTTGATTGGTTGAAGTACGATAATCAATATTCAAATTTTTAGTTTGAGAAAAATTATATCGAAACATTGCGGAAGGTAAGATGTCTTTAAAGTCCTGATTCAATTTTGTTTTTGCACTTATATTTTCTCCATTTAATTTTGCATTTTGCACTGCAAATCCGGAAGCAAAATTAAATTTACGTTGATTGGTACGATAGTTCAAACCCCCGCCTGAGTAAGTGTACTCGCTATTAAATTCATTGGTTAAGCGGGTATTCAAAAGATCATAATTGCCATTGGTATTTTTATCATACACTTTTCTGCTACTACTGCCAATGCTTTGACTCAAATAAGCATTCATTTCTAATAAGGATCTTTTTCCTATTGGCTCTGTATAAATCACATTCGCCGAATATGTGGTCGTATTTCCTTTGCGGACATTTTGTTGGTCTAAAATAGAATCTTTTACCAATTTACCTGATGCATAAATAAACTGATCTGTAAACTGAGCGCCATTTGAATTCGAAGTATTATACCCATTGGTAATGGTAGATGAAATGGTACGACCTTTTTTAACAAACTTTTTCTTTAATAGTAAAGTATTATTAAAATTAGTTGCATCTGTTGCACTAGTTGAACGTGTTTTATTTGAATTTGTTCTTGTTCCATCTGGCAAAAGTGTTTCTGAACTTGACCAACTTTCAGAGGTACCATTTGAAGTACCAATACTAGGCGTTAACTTATATGAAAAGGATTCAGATACTTTATGATCAATAGTACTTCCAAGACTTTGTTGTTTACTAATGGATTTACTTTCAGAGGTATCATATCGGTTAAATAAATTTCCTGGTGTTAAATTTTGTGTATAGGAATTACTTTTATTTAAACGATCAATATCACTCAAGGATAAATTCGCATTAAAATCAGTTTTTTTATCGTTAAATACATTAGAGTAATTACCGCCACCCGAAATGGTAGTTGCAACGCCTTCGCCTCCGCCGCCACCATTTCCACCACCACCGCCAAAGGAGATGGACACGCCACCACCACCACCGCCTGGACGGCCACCACCGCCGCCGCCAGAGAAACTTGAAAAGTCACGCGCTGAAAAATCCTGACGATTAATATTATTACCGGAACCAATAATAGAGAACTGCTCATCATTATTGATTCTATTTAAATTTCCTCTTAAATCAAAACGTTCTGGCACACCACCACCACCGGTTAATTTTCCAAAATTGGATTGGTTTCTGTCCTTTTTAACCTTCAAGTTAATCGCAGTTTCTTCGCTACCATCATCAATACCTGTAAACATGGATTGATCGGATTTACGATCATATACTTGAATTTTGTCAATCGCATCTGCAGGTAAATTGCGCGTAGCCATCTTAGGGTCACCCGTAAAAAATTCCTTGCCATTCACAAATACCTTGGTGACTGTTTTACCATTTACAGTGATCGCACCCGATTTATCTACCTCAATACCTGGCATCTTTTTCAATAAATCCTCCACCACTGCATTAGGTGGTGTTTTAAAGTTTTCCGCATTAAATTCAATGGAGTCTCCATTGATCACTACAGGAGGTCTTCTTGCAGTAACTGTCACTGTTGACAAACTGCTTGCATCTTGCATATAAATGTTGGATAAATCTATAACTGCATTTTTGCCAGTCTTAAAAGCAATCCATTGTTGTAAAAAACCAACATAGGAAATGGATATTAAATAACTTCCCGCAGGAACGGATTTAACAGAAAAATCCCCTTTATCATTACTTCTTGCGAAGCTCACTAATGAAGAATCCTTTGCTTTTACAATTGAAATGGTTGCAGAAGCTAAATTTCGCTTGCTTACACTATCCACAACCGTACCCTCAATGGTAAATGTTTGTGCCATACCCAACAAACTCATCCCCAAAAACACCGTTAACAAAAATCCTTTCATTTTGATTATTTTATTCATTTTATAAAATTACGACACAATTCGTAAATAGTTGGTTTTGCAGGCTTTTAAGGACCCGGTTTTTATATAAAACAGCTCATTTTTGGATAAGCGGTAATTTCAAATTAAAATTGGGTGGTTACACCCCCTTTTAGCACTTTTTAAAGCTAAATGGTCATGTAAGCAACCGCCTTTTGACGTTTATTATGGTGGATAGTTTAACCAAAATATAGGTTTTTATATGAACGGTGGTATCGCTATTTTGGACTCTATCAATAACAAGTTAACCACTACACTAAAAAACTAAAAAGGGAGCCACCCCCAATTAAACAAAAGACACCCTGAATTACATAAACGATGATTTAACTGTACTTATTTTATTGTAAATTTAATTTCTAAAAATAGGTATATGCAAAACTCAAGACGAAAATTTATTCAAAACGCTTCCTTGGTATTAGCAGGGGCAAGTTTAAAACCAAGTGTGTTATGGTCAAAAGATGACACCATTGCAAAAGTTAAAAATTTAATTGGTATACAATTATATTCTGTTCGTGCGGATATGGGCAAAAATCCTTTAGGCACTTTAACTGAATTGGCAAAAATGGGCTATGAGCACGTGGAACACGCCAATTATATTAATCGAAAATTTTACGGTTGGACTGCTACTGAATTTAAAAAAGTATTGGATTCCTTAGGATTGCATATGCCAAGTGGTCATACTGTTATGGACTTAAATCATTTTGATAAAGCAAAAAATGATTTTACAGACGCTTGGAAATACACCATTGATGACGCTGCTACACTTGGTCAAACCTATGTGATTAGTCCTTCCATTGATTCCAAAGTGAGGAAATCTTTTGATGCATTTATGTTCCAAGTAGAATTATTTAATAAGTGTGGGGAGTTATGTAAAAAACAAGGAATGAAATTTGGTTACCATAATCACGATTTTGAATTTAAAGAAAAAGTAAATGGAGAATTAATTTATGATTTAATTTTAAAACATACGGATCCTGCATTAGTGGTGCAACAACTTGATTTTGGTAATATGTATGGTGCGGGTGCAAGAGGAGATGATTGGATTAATAAGTACCCTGGCCGTTTCCCGTCCTTACACGTTAAAGATGAAATAAAAGTTGCCAAAGGCGAGATGGGTGATGGTTATGAAAGCACCATCCTAGGGGATGGCGTTGTGAATCCAAAGGCAATCGCATTACTCGCTAAAAAAATTGGTGGCGCACATCATTATATTGTGGAACAAGAATCCTATCAAGATAAAACACCACTTGAATCTGCTAAAATAGATTTAGAAAGAATAAAAACTTGGGGTATCTAAAAATGAGTTGAAAATAATTTAATCAATAGTGTACATCCGATGCGTAAAATCAAATTTGCACATCGGATGTTTTGTTACACAAAGCCACATCATATAAACTTGGATGCATTAAATAGTGATCATACAATTTTGTTAAAAAAGCTATTTTAACAAGGCCTGCTAAATTTTTAACATCAAACTGCTGCATCAATTTTGTTCGGTGACCTTCAATGGTTCTTTTGCTATGCCCTACCTCGTTGGCAATTTCTTTACTAGATGCTTCTTCACAAATTCTGACTAAAATATATTTATCATAAATAGTTAACTGCTCCATGATTTCAATTTGCTTGATTTTTTCCATCTGATTCATTAATGCAAAAACTTTGACAGCAATCGTTTCGCAAAAATATACCTTGTCTTGTTGTGCCATTGTTAATGCCTTTACCCATTCTAATTCAGAAATATGTCTTGATACAATCACCGAAAAGCCATGATCAATTAAATGATACAAATGCACTTCGTCCTCATCATTAAATAACACCATGATGGGGACGCTATTTTTTAAATGCTGAATTATTTTATAGGTAGCAGGGTTTGCAAAGTTTAACATGCCACTATCTAGTACAAGTACCTTAGGATAATCATAACTGGGATGATCCTCGGACATGATTTCATCTAACATTGTGAGGTTACGTATAATTCGATACCCATTAAATTGGGGATGTTCATTAATGATTGTACCACATCCCAATGCATACAGGGTTTGTTGGTCACAAATGATCACTTGACTTTGCATAAAATAATTTAACGATTAACAATAGCATAAAGCAACAGAATCAACATAATTCATTGATAAACAAACTTATGATTCCGTAGCAAAGGCAATTAAATACACTATAATTGCCCCTAATCAAGTGTTTTCTAAGCATCTATCATAGAAGCTAAAACCATAGGATGTATTAGGACTTAAATTAATCCCCTTATTAATTTGTCAGTATTATATATTTTATAACTTCATTCATAATTACTAACCACTTCACTATTATAAACATCCTTGCGTAACCTATTTTATCCTTTTGTTCCAGTGGGACATATGAAAGTTTGGGTACTTGCCCCGGCTTTAGATAACCCAGATCCTAATTTATCATACTACTATGACTTTAGTCAAAGTATTGCCGAATACACCCGTGTATTTGCCGAACTTGACTTGCCTTGGAAATGGCAGCCCGTTACCTTAGAATCTTATAAAACTATTGTTCAAGAGATTGCGAACGAACGTCAAAAGGGGGTGTTTTTCCCAGTGGTATTAAATTTATGTGATGGAGATGAAATTAATGGCGCGCCAGGCTTGTCGGTTATTAAAGCATTAGAAGAAAAACAATTGGTATATACAGGTGCTGACGATTATTTTTATGAAATTACTACTTCAAAAATTCCAATGAAGGTTGCATTTGATCATGCAGGTGTTCCGACACCAAAATGGGAGGCAATTAAAATAAACGAACCAGTAAAGCCCCAAGCGTTAATTAATAATTTAGGAAGTCCTTTAATCGTAAAACCTGCAGTGTCAGGGGGTAGCTTAGGATTGGGGATTAAAAATGTGGTTGACAATCCAACGGATTTACAATTGCAATTGGATAAAATGTTTGAAGGTTATCGTGGTTGGAATTTATCCACCGACGGAATAGTTGCAGAATCATTTATACAAGGACCTGAATATACGGTAATGATTGTGGGTTCCCATCATCAACCCGAATATGCAAAAATTTATCCACCCGTAGAAAGGGTATTTCATGCATCACTTCCTGAAAAAGAAAAGATATTGTCCTTTGATCGTTTATGGGAAATTTATGAAGATGAAACACCCATGCCAGCCGATGAAAATTTTTATCAATACCAATCAAGCCCTGATGAAATAAAATTAGCCATTCAACAAGTTTCCTGGGATGCCTATGCTGCGGTTAATGGAAAAGGTTATACAAGAGTAGATGTTCGTGTGGATGCAAATACAGGAAAGCCCTATGTTTTAGAAGTAAATGCACAATGTGGGATTAGTGAGGATGAAAATTATACGTCGATTGGTGCAATTTTAAGATTTGCGAATCAAAGCTTTACTGAATTAATAATACATATTATTAACGACGCATTTGCGAGACGAAAAAAATAAATTTATGTGCCCCCTCCCTATTTTAAATAATCCAGACAGTTTCAAAAATTTAAAAATTTGTGTTTTGCAACCCGACTATAGTACTTCGGGTGTGGATTATCAAAATTATGATCCTAAAAGAGATTTATCGGCTATACTACCTGAAGCAAAAATTGATCATGTTTTTTTAAATAAGCTCACTACCTACCAACAACTCAAACAACTTAAGGAAAACAATTACGATATATATATAAATCTATGTGAGGGTTATTTAGAATGGAAAGTGCCTTCGATTGATGTTATTATGAGTTTGGATTTATTGGAACTTCCGTATACAGGACCTACGGTAAATTTATACGACCCTTCTAAAACTATCATGAAATATTTGGCTTTTTGCGAAGATGTAAAAACGCCTGCACATATATTGATTGAATCTGAATCCGACCTTGCATTGCTTCCGGGTAATTTGAATTTTCCACTTTTTGTAAAACCCGCCAAAGCCGGTGATAGCTTGGGTGTGGATAACGCCTCTAAAGCAAATAATATTGAAGAATTAACGACAAAGGTTAAAAATATATTAAGAGAATTTGGCTCCGCATTAGTGGAGGAATATATTGATGGACGCGAATTTACTGTACTTGTTTGCGGCAATCCAGATGGTAAAACTTGTACAAGCTTTACACCCGTTGAATACATTTTTCCCGAAGGTTTTACATTTAAAACTTATGCATTAAAAACTTCTGAACTACACCCTAATGCAAATATCCCAGTTAAGGATGTCGCATTAGCAAAAAAATTACAAAGTATCGGCGAACAAGTTTTCATGTCCTTTAATGGTATGGGTTATGCAAGAATGGATTTTAGAATGGATGCAAAAGGTGACATTTATTTTTTAGAAATTAATTTTACTTGTTCTGTTTTTTATGCGGAAGGGCTTGAAGGTTCTGCTGACTATATATTAATGCATGATGGTGCTGGCCAAAGAGGATTTTTAGAACGCATTATTATTGAAGGC
>CAJBLA010000116.1 GCA_903953815.1 uncultured Bacteroidota bacterium
AATGTAACAGGAAGTACAGGAGCATCAGATGCATTTGGCGTGCATCATTTCACTCCATGGTTAAATTCAGATTTAGGTTGGGCTGCGCAAGTATTAAATACAAGTCAATTTATAACTTTAAATTACAATGAATCCGCACTTATTAAAGGTATCGTCGTACAGCCTAGATCACTTAGTGGAAATCAATTTGTAACAAAAGTGCATGTAGAAACAAGCTTAAATGCCACTGGACCTTGGACAAGAGTTTTAAGTGATGAACCATTGAGTACCACTATCACAGATGACGCTCGCATACTTTTTTCAAGTAGTGTTTATGCCAAATATGTTAAAGTCATACCTGTTTCATGGACGAATCATATTACCATGAGATTGGGTTTATTAGTAAAGCCCAATAACTATTTAACAGATGGATTAGTTCTTAATCTAGATCCAGCGAATAGTAAATCTTATTCAGGTTCCGGCAGTACTTTGTATGACTTGACAGTGAATAATACAAACGCAACTTTAATAGGAACGCCAGCATATAGTGAAGTGAATGGATTAACTTTCAATGGGACTTCGCAATATGGTAGTATACCTTCAGTTAGTGGAATTACTGATTTTACCAATTCTCAAAAATATAGTGTTGAAATTTGGTTTAATCCTTCAAATGGGCAAGTAAACTCAGGTGAGGCAGAATTATTGGAGAAATGGAATAAAAATAACGAATCAAGGTATCCATTCACCATTCGTTATAATCAAGGCACTGGTAGCATGACAGCAGCATGTTATGATGGTGCTAATTATCTGCCTGCTAGTATAAGTGGTTTTCCGGTAAATACATGGAAGCAAATTGTTGCAGTATTTGATTTTGTAGGTAAGACACTTAAGGTATATCGAGATGGTGGGAATGTTGTTAGTGTAAGCTTATCAGGCATTGGTCAAGTTAGCAACACAAGTCCAATTGCAATTGCTTCAAGACTTACAACAACTGGTGCTGCTCAAACTAATATTATGTTTAAGGGAACTATTGGAATAATTAGAATGTATAACTCTGCATTGTCATCAGATCAAGTTTTGCAAAATTTTAATGCAAATAGAACAAGATTTGGTTTATAAAAATTATTAAAATGAGAAAACTACACTTATTCATATTCTTTTTTTATACTTTTTTGTATACCAATGCACAAACCGGCATTGGCACTCCAACACCAGACGCTTCTGCGAAGCTAGATGTATACTCAACGAATAAAGGCTTCTTGCCACCTCGTGTAACATTAACTAGTAGTACTGATAATACAACTATCCAAAGTCCTGCAACAGGTTTGTTAGTATACAATACTGGTAATAATGCCGGACTGGTAGCAGGGTATTATTATTGGAATGGAACTAGTTGGGCAACTATTGCAACTGCTAGTGGCTCTGGAGTGAGTGCTTCTTTTTTAAGAGGATCAAGATCTGCGGCACAAACAGGATTGACAAATGGTGGAACAGTTATATTCACGCAAGTTGATAATACTGCTGGACAAGAAATGTCTTTAAACACTTCAACAGGTCAAATTACATTAGCTGCAGGAAGAACCTATCGATTAATTGCACAAGTGCCAAATTATCAAACATCTAGTGGGGATGCTAGATTACAACTTGCATGGTATAATGAAACTTCAGGAGCATATATTGGAAGTACTAGTAATGCTTATCCACCTGGCAGTGGTGCATCTTATGGTGCAACAGCAGGTTTATCTGAAACAATAATAACCACAACAGCTACAACTGTTATTTCTTACAGAATTGTACAACTTTCAGCAGCAACTCAATTAGGAGGTAGTTCTGACTTTCCAGTAGCGGGTTCTTACCCTTGGTTTGAAGGGCAAGTAATTTCAGGAAACACTGCTGTGAATGGGCAGAGTGTGGATTATATCCAAGCATCGTTATCTGCCAATCAAGCATTATCTGCTGTTGGAAATATAAATTTTAATACATCCTCGGGTACAGGAATTTCAATAACAAGTGGGGGATTTAATTTGATCGCTAACAAAACATATAAATTAGAAGCCGCAATTGGAGGAGCTTCTGTTGGGTATGCTTATTATGGTTGGGTTGATAATTCAAATAATTTATTATCAGGAGGCAGTATTGGTGCTGTAATTAAAGCAGGTAATGTTCATACTGATGCACCACAAGATAAAGCAGTCGTTTATTTTACCCCAACAGTTGACACAAGAGTTTTTTTAAGGGTATATAATTTATCAGGGACACTAACAGCATATGCTCCATCTTTATCTACAAATTACTCAAGTACTTGGGCAAGTATTCAGCAAGTAGGCTCCTCTGCTATTGTAAATCCTTGGACATTATCAGGTACATCAACATATAATACTACCGGAAATGTAGGTATTGGAACAAGTACACCAACTGAGAAATTGGAGGTTAGTGGGAATGTAAAAGCAACTAATTTCCTTGGAACTGCATCATCAGCAACACTTTATTTACTTGAAGCAACTGCAAGTGTTAATTATACTATGCCTGGATCTTATACTAGTGACCCATGTAGGTATAGCATTGTGAATATTTCCGTCAATGTGCCTAGTAGTTGGTTTAACACTTCTACTTATAAATTTACACCTCAAAAGGCTGGTTATTGGGAAATTGCCGCTAGCTATGATGTTTATAGAAACGGTGAAACGTATTTGTCAATAAATAAAAATAATGTAAATGTGGGACAAGTTGGTTCATTGTCAGAAGTACAACTCATTGTACGCAAAATTATATATCTAAACGGTTCAACTGATTTTATAACTATTAACAATAGTGGTTCTAGTTCAAATACAAGAACTCAAGTCGCTGCAAGCTCTTGGCTTCAGGCTCGTTGGGTAGGTGAATAATTAGACCAGCTATACACTATCTCCTCAAAGCCCCTACATTGCTTGAGAATATTTTAACAGCAATAGCTAAAAGAATGACTCCAAAGAATTTACGCACTGCTAATAAACCCCCTGGTCCTAATAAGCGTTCAATAAAGTTGAGTGATTTTAATACTGCATAAACAATTACTAAGTTTATAAGTATACCTAGTGCAATATATAATTCATCGAAGTTCGCTTTCAACGACATAATAGTAGTAAGCGTTCCGCTACCCGCAATAATAGGAAAGGCAATAGGCACCACTGCACCTGAATGTGCATTTTTATCGCCCTTGAAAATTTCATGACCCAATACCATTTCAAGACCTAATAGAAATATCACAATAGAACCACCCACCGCAAATGATTTTACATCAAGTCCCAATAATTGCAAGAAGGGTTTTC
>CAJBLA010000117.1 GCA_903953815.1 uncultured Bacteroidota bacterium
GTAATTCTTTTACCCTGATAATCGCTCTAATAATGGACTCTCCAGTTTGATTGTCCTTTACCGTCCCACTTAAAACTACTTTGTCTTGAGCAAGTGAGGTGGTAGATAAAAATGTAAGGATTAAAAACGAAAATAAATACGCGAAAGCTTTTGATTGGATCATAATTATATAATAAACAAAGCTAAACCGGTTTGGTTTAAAAATTACAAGGATTTCATACTATTTAACCAATCAATAATGCCTAACTGGATTTTACCGGCAACTTGGGTATGAAAAATGGGCTTTACAATTCTTTTTTCATCCTCTGGGTTACTTAAGAAAGCGATTTCAACTAAGCAATTCGGAAAATCTGTAGGCGCATTTAAGGCAAAGTTAAAATGACCAATATTGCCAAACTCCTCTAATTTCAATTCAAGCATTCTTTTTAATATACTGCTTGTAAGCGGTCTAAAGCCAATGTGTTTATAATAGGTACTAACGCCTTTGATCGTTTCCTTTGAGCTGGAGTTTAAGTGTAGTGAAATTACTAAATTTGGGTTCTGCTGTTGCAGCCATAAAATTCGGTCCTTATTATCAAAAGTCGTATCAGTTTTTCGCGTCATGATAATTTTTTTCACACCTAGCTTCTTCAAAGATTTTTCAAGTGCTTTTGCAAAAAGAAGGGTTTGTTGTTTTTCAGATGCTCTTAGCTTAATACCTGATGTACCTCCATTACTACCGCCATGTCCAGCATCAATAGCAATAGTCATTTGACGAATATCTAATTTAGTTGGCTGGCGCTTAATTCGAACACTTAAAAACTTGTCTGTGTAGAAAATTGAATAACCCCAATGCTGTGCATGTTTTAATTCGATGGTTACCCTAACAACATCATCTTCTACTTGATTGTAATAAACATTTTTAACTTCTTTCAGTGAACTAAGCTGTGTAACCCAATTGGTATTACTTTGAACCCCGTATATGTCAACCATAATTTTACTAGGGCTAATTTCCATCCAGGATTTGTAGGGTAGCTTTTCGTTGAGGTATATATTAACGTAATCGAATAAGGAATCCCCTTTTGAAATAAATGAACCTGTTAAGTGGTAAGGTTTTTTTATTGGGGAAGTAGAATCTGGTTTAACGTAAGTTTTTTCGATAAGTGCAGAATGATATTTTGATAATTGCACTGTATACATATCCTTAACTGAGTCAACAATCTTCAATAATACATTAGAATCAATATATCCCATCTTAGCACCACCTAGTCGGTCTTCACCCATACCATAGGACAAGGCAGGCAATTTTCCGGTCGTTCTTCCATAATATACGGAGTTGCTTGAATCGCTTTGTGCGATAACATTAATACTGGTAAAAATACATAGGATAATGATGAACTTTTTCATGGTTTGAAGTTAATGAAAACCTTTGAAATACCCTTTCAATAGCTTTAGGTTCCATTCTATAAGTTGTTTTAGGAAATTATTATAAGCGGAGCCTTCCTTCGGCATTATATACCCCTTTTTCCAAAAGAAAACCACCTATGAAACGAATCAAAGGTGGTTTTTTAATCTGCTTATTAAAACCGCACTAAAATTATTTTACAACTTAGTAGTCTTGTATATTTTAATTGTTCCATCATTTTCGTTACTCGTAACAATTAAACTTTGATTAATGGGGCTTTTAGAAGCAGGTATGAAAATAATTCCTTCTGGGGCATCCCCTGTTTTATACATTTTAATAAAAACCGGTGCAGTAGGATTGGTTATGTCATAGATAGCAAAAGCATCTGCTCGTTCCATTCCAATAATTGCAATATTTTTACTACCTATTCTACCAAGGCAAACTGATTCAGGCTCAACTGCTTTGTCATCACTTCTTGTATCATCATAAATAGCCAATTCTTTAGCTTTAATATCTAGTTCATTTTTGCTATCAAAAACCTGGCTACCAGTTGCAGCGTTCCAAACACTAAATGATCTAGATCCTAAGGAGTATAATGCATCAAAATCACCATCGCCATCCGTATCGCCTAAGGTGGTTGTAATATTTAATCTTCCTAAAATTGCATCTGTTTTAAGTGTTGCAGCTGTTGGAAAATTTGTTGCATCTAAAGACACAGCACTAACTCTTTTCATTTCAGTAAAGGCTTTGTACTCTCTTGAATCACCTTCATTGGCTGTAAATAAATAGGGGGTACCATTATAATTAAAAAATGCAATCGCATCGGGCATGTATACACCATAAACTTTAGCGTAATTGGCGAATTCGATTTTATTGTCCTTATCACTTGCGTCAATTGCATTACCAGCTAAAGAATAATCTTTGAATCCAAGGGGTGTAATTTTTTTGATGGTTGCCGTTGTGATATCAATTTCAGCAATTGCATTATTTTCTTGTAGCGTAACGTACGCGGTTTTTGAATCATCAGAAACAGTAATGTATTCTGGTTCAATATCCTTAATGAAATTTTTACCTGGTCCAAATATTCTAAACCCTTTAGCAGTTAAACTAGCTAACTGGCTTTCAAAAGAGGCGAAATTCAAGGTAACAACAGAATAATCAGCTACTTTAATTATAGAAACGCTTCCTTCTGGGTCATTAAGATAATCATCACTAGGTTCGCCTTCGTTTGCTGTGATAATATAATTACCATCTGGACTAAATGTAACCATATCCGGTAACGCTCCAACATTAATTGATTTAATTTCAGCATAGGTGGTCGTATTAAAAACAACCACTTTTCCTGGAGCCTGTTTGTTGGTAGATTCAACGGCCGCCGCTAACTTTCCATTACTAACTGCAACGCTATTAACATATCCTCCAAAAGGCAACATGCTGATTGATTTAATCACGGTTACATTGGAGGGGTTGCTAAAATCTAATACATCAATTTTATTTTGAGTACTGTTATTAACTGCAAATAATCTATCAGTTGCTGGATCAAAAGCCGTGATTTCTGCTGCACCTAAGCCACCTAAATTAATAGATGCTATTTCTTGATAACCGGCTAAATCTTCGTTCTGCGTGAACTCTAACGCAGGCGTTGTGTCTTGTTTACGGCAAGAGAATATAACTACTGTAATTAGTAATAGATAAAAGAATTTTAAATTTTGCATGTATATGTTTTGTACACGAAAATAATTTTATCATATTACCCAAAAGTTATCTAAATATTACTAATGTATTAATAATGGGTTTGCCTATCGGTTCCCTTTCTTCGCCTATTTTTTATTTAATATTTTACCAATTTCTTGATACATTAAATGAATTCCAGGAAGATTCATGCTGCCATGACTAAAACCTTGTAATTCGTAAAGTGAAATATTTTTATTGCCTGCTAATTTCATCATTCTAACGAAATAGGCATTTTCTTCATACCTGCCTAGCAATTCAAGTTCTCGATCGCCTGTTATGTCGATAATGACTGGGGTATTTGCTTTTATAAAATTCATAGGAGCGTACTTGTCAATTACTGGTTGTATATTTTTAATATTATTTTGGGCTCTAATGGTAAAATGAGTAATAACTTGAGGACTCAGAGGAATACAGGCTTTAATTCTGTTGTTAGCAATATTTTGCTTTAACAACCATGATTCATCCATGGTTAACATCATGGCTAAATAACCGCCAGCGGAATGACCCGATAAAAATATTTTACTTGTATCTCCACCGTATTGTTGCATATTATTGAACACCCATGCTACTGATGCAGCAGCATCTTCTATAAAAGCAGGAGCATGTACTTTTGGGCTTAATCTGTATTCCGCAGAGACAATAATAAATTGATCATTTTTTAATTCCTCAGGAATCGCCTTAGTGCCGCCTGTTAAACCTCCCCCGTGAAACCAAACAATTATGGGCAATGCTTTATTGGTATTGTTGGGTAAATAAATGTCCAATTTGCATTGGCTTTCTTGATAGGGATCTGAGATATCCTTTTGACTGTAATAGGGAACATTTAATATTTCCCTTTTCTGAGCAAAATTTACATTGCTATATAATATAACCAACAAAACTAAAACGTATTTCATAATTATTCTTTTTCTATGTTATAATCAAAACTTCTTTTATGCAATGGGTGGTAGGGTGTTCTATTTCCAAATTAAAATTACTTGCTTGAAAATAAGGTAATGTTCTCAATTTTACCCTTTCTCCTACATTCACCCTCTGCTTTTCCTTTAATATATATAACCTGGCCCCAACTTGGCCCATAAAGTAAAACCACCAATAAAAGGAATCATAAGTGATTGATTTACAATTGCAGCCGAAAGCTTTATAGGGGGTCAACAGTTGGGGTATTTCCACATTAACAAATACTTTAAATAATAGCCGATACTACTTATTTTAATTAATTTGAGTGAAATTAATACTATGAAAAAAGTACTTACACTAGTCTCTTTTACATTCTTTTGTTTTTTTGCAAAAGCACAGGAATCTAATAATTATCAAAAGCCAGCCAAGGAAGTAGCCGACTTATTGTTAGCACCTCCCACGCCAACTATTAGTATTGATGGGAAAGCGCAATATATGTTGGTCATGGAAAGAAGCTTTTATCCAACTGTAGAAGAATTAGGTCAACCAGAATTTAAAATTGCTGGCATACGTATTAATCCAAATAATTTTTCTTTATCCAGACAAAATTTTATCAAGCAGCTTAGTCTTAAAAATTTAGTCACAGGAAAAATGATTTCAATTGCAGGGTTACCTAACAATTTATCGGCCTTGAATCCTACTTGGAATCCTTCAGAAAATAAAATTGCTTTTTATAATATTACAGCTACAGCTGTCGATGTTTGGGTCATTGATATTAAAACAAGTACATGTAGTAAAATAAATAAAAATGCAGCAAACATTGTATTGAGTAGTAGCCTCATCTGGTTAGATGATGCAACAGTACTATATAAGATCAATACACATACTGCTGCTCAAATGAGCAAAAAGCCCATTACGCCTAAGGGCCCAACGATTCAAGAAAGTTTAGGTAAGGTAGCACCAAGTGTTACTTATCAAGATTTAATTAAATCACCGTATGATGAATATGTATTTGAGTATTTAGCAACTGCGCAATTGGTAAAAAATAATGCAGGTGTTGAAACAAAAATTGGCGCTCCTGCGATAATAAGTTCCATTGATTTATCTCCAGATAAAAAATATTTTTTAACACGCACTATTAACAAGCCATTTTCTTATTTAGTGACTGTTTATGGTTTTGCTACTACTGTAAACGTAACGGACCTCAATGGTAAAATAGTAAAAACAATTGCCGATTTAGCTTCAGCAGAAACTACGCCAAGCGGTTATGACAATGTCCAAAATGTAGCAAGAGCATTTGATTGGAAAGATGATGAAGCTGCTACCATTATCTATGCGCTTCCATTAGATAGTGGTATCATGAAAAAAAATGTTCCCTTTCATGATGTTGTTATGGCTTTAGCTGCTCCTTTTACTGGCAGTCCTAAAGAATTATTTAAGACAACCACTAGATATAGTAGAACTGTATGGGGTAATGAACAAATAGCTTTAGTTACTGAAATGTTACGTAGCAAGCAACAATATAAAGTAAGCAGATACGACGCAAGGAATAATTCCTTAACGACTTTGTACCAAGGAAATATGACCGATGCATATAACAACCCAGGCACGCCAGTGACCACAAAAAATAAATACAATCGTGACGTAATTGCCATGACAAATAATGGGCAATCCATTTTAATGAATAATATAACAGGCGCTTCTCCAAAAGGTGATTTGCCTTATTTAGCATCTTTTGATTTATCTACTAAGGCTAATACTATTTTATGGCGTTGTTCTGAAGATAATTACGAAATGGTGATGGACGTGCTTGACATTAACAATTTAAAAGTAATTACTAGACGAGAAACTGAAAAAGAAGTGCCTAACTATTATATCAGAAGTATTAAGGATAATAGCAAAAGTGCAATCACTAATTTTACAAATCCTTACGCAAGTATGGAAGGTGTGACGAAAGAAAAAATTAAATATAAAAGAAAAGACGGCGTTGATTTAACAGGCGATTTATATTTACCAAAAGGGTATGATAAAGTTAAAGATGGCCCGCTTCCAACTTTAATATGGGCTTACCCAAGAGAGTTTACAAACGCTGCCGATGCTAGTCAAATTAGAGGTAACCAACATAAATTTACTTTGTTGAGCTGGGGATCGCCGGTGTTTTATGTAACACAAGGCTATGCTATTTTTGATAATGCCGAAATGCCTATTGTAGCTACTGCGCCAGATAAAAAACCGAACGATGATTTTGTCAATCAATTAATATTAAATGCAGCTGCTGCTATTGATAAGTTAGTGGACTTAGGCGTAGGCGACAGAAGTAAAATGGCAGTAGGTGGCCATAGTTATGGGGCCTTTATGACTGTTAACTTATTAGCACATTGTAACTTATTTAAAGCAGGTATTGCCAGAAGCGGAGCGTATAACAGAACTTTAACTCCTTTTGGATTTCAAAATGAAGAGCGTACTTTTTGGCAAGCCAAAGATTTGTATTTGTCAATGAGTCCATTTGCTTTTGCTGATAAAATTAAAACCCCTTTATTAATGACGCATGGTGAAATGGATGACAATACAGGCACCTACCCAATTAATAGTGAAAGATTATATGCCGCGATTAAAGGACATGGAGGCACTGCAAGATTTGTGTATTTACCTTATGAAGCGCATGGCTATAAAGGAAAAGAAAATGTGTTGCATTTGTTATGGGAGCAAGGAAGATGGTTGGATAAGTATTTAAAAGGTAAATAGGAGCCCATTATATATTTACACTTGATTAAATGTAAAATTTTCTTTATTTCAAGTAGTAATGATAAAATGATATTATTAAATTTAATTTAAAAAATTATGAAGCGTTTCTTTATTACGACAGCTTTGCTGGCTAGCATTAATTGCTTAACAATTAGCTATTCATTTGGACAAGTGAATACCATACAACCAGTTTCAACGATTGTGAATGATAAATATACCAAAGATGTAAGCACTGAAAGGGGTATCATAACTGCACTGTATGATGTAATTTCTGGGGAATCTGGCGAAGTGCGTGATTGGGAAAGATTCAGATATCTATTTGGAAAGGACGCTTTATTAATTCCCACAAATAAAAATAACACAGGTGTATACAGCTATAGAACTATGACTCCTGAAGATTATATAACGATGTTTAGCACACGCGTAAAAACCGGTTTCTTTGAAAAAGAATTAAAGTATGAAGTGGTGTCATTTGGAACTGTCGCACACGTTTTTAGTACTTACGAAACTCGGGAAACAAAAAATGGCCCCATCACCAATAAAGGGATTAATAGCATACAGCTATTCTATGATCAAAATAGATATTATATCGTAAATGTATTTTGGTGTGCAGAAAGCTTAGGTTTTACTTTACCTGCAGCTAATTTAAAATAATTTATTTCTTTATAAAAGGTAATTTGATCACAGAAGGATATTGTTTAGAATGGTGAATTTTATTCTCCACTACTATACCTTTAGCTTCATCGTAGTTATTTCCGCCAGTGTTCAGGTTGCGATCGAATCTAGGAAAATTACTACTTGAAACTTCAATCCGAATTTTATGACCTGCAGCAAAATAATTACTTGTAACCATCGGTGTTAAATCTACCTTATATACTTTATTTTTCTCCATGAAAACTTCTTTATCGTAACCATCTCTATAACGAAGACGCTGAATGGTTTCGTCTAAATTATAAGCCTTACCATCAGGATATACATCAATTAATTTAATAGTCACATCAGTATCTAGTCCAGTGGAAGAAACAAATAGTGTTGACTCTATAAAGCCTGTGATTTCAACTCCCTCAGATAATGCTTCTGAAGTGTATACTAAAATATCATTGCGTAATTCCATTTGTGATTGATCAAAGCTGCCACCTTGAACAGCATTACCAGTACAGCAAACATTACCTCCATAGGAACCAACTGGATTCATTGGGTCATACATGAATGCATCAGGAATATCTTTTGAAGGAGGCGTTAATGATAAGGCACCATCACCATTGCGAGTATTGGCTTTGCCCGCACTAGATAAAAAGAAATCTTTTATTTCGGTATTAGGCAAAGGAAAACTTTCGGCTTGTTGCCATTTGTTGGAGCCCATTGTATAGTAACGAACGCGTGGCTGTGTAGCCTTGAAATCATTTTGCTGTTCCTTCAACAACATATCAAACCAACCCCATGTTAATTCATCGTAGTTCAATCGAGCATCACCCACACTACGTTCACCTACAATTGTATTTTCAGTTGCGCGCTTGAAAGAGCAGTGTAAAACAGGAGCAATTACTAGGTATTGATTATCGGCTACATTTTTTGATTTAGCTGCTTTACGTGCATGATTGAATAAAGCAATATTTGGGGCAGATGAAACATCGTACCAGCTAACGAACCAATATGCTGGAACTTCCAATGACATGTTATCATGATACAATCCACCATTGAACCAAGCTGGATCGTTTGGTTTTCTTACAATCATTTTTTCGTAAATACCATCAGCACCTTGCGCATTTTTGATGATGTCTTGCACAGGTAAATGTTTGAGTCCCAGGGCCCAATCAACTTTAGGCATTTCAGGTCCCATATCATAAAACTTTTGAATACGCAGTAAGTCATTTTGTTGCACGCCTTTCGGTAAAACCGGGGCCATTTTATCGTGTTGTGTTCCATATAACCAAGAAGTGAATAACATTTGTTGTGCACCACCTCGGTACCAGTTACCCTGTTCCATAAATTTACCTACGCGACCTACGCCTGCACCGTAACCTTGCGCGACCATCGCAGCCAATGCAGGATGGTTTTGAGAAGCTACCGCCATTTGCCACTCTGCAGTCGATGAACAACCAATCAAGCCAACTTTACCGTTGCTCCATTTTTGTTTACTCATCCATTCAAGCGCATCATAACCATCGGTGATGGGTGTACCTAAAATATCCCACTCGCCTTCAGAGAAAAATCGGCCACGCTCATTTTGAACTACGTAAACATATCCTCTGCTGACCGCTTCGTAAGCAGCTTGCAGGGGTCCGTTTACCATTTTTCCATCTACCCATGTATTAAAATTATAAGGAGTTCGAGAAAACACAACTGGGTGTTTACCCTCACCCTTTGGGCGATAAATATCAGTCGCTAATCGAATACCATCCCGCATTGGCATCATTACTTTTTGATCAATTACTGCAATAGAATCAAGCTTTTGATAAATCATAGCAGCGTCTTGGGCAAAAAGGGGTTCTGCAATTGCAGCGCATACAAACAAGCCAATGGAGAATAATATTTTTTTCATATTGTATATTTTAAGTACGCTTCAATTTACAATTTTTTCTTGTACAATGTTTAAATCTTATTTCTTCTAATCGTTCTGCTTTTATTACTACTATAAATGAAAACACTGGCTATAACTTACCTTAAATAAAAAGGGTCTATGCCAATGACTTCATAAACCCTTGATAATGTGGAATTTTGGTTGTGGGTAAATCACCAGAACGCGCGCTTCCTCGAGCTATTTAATTAATAATGCCTAACATATGATCCTCTTTTCATGAAGGTCAAATGATAATATCATATTGCTGCAGCAATTCATTTTTTTGCATTAGTTGATAACGTTGTCTTTGTGCATTAATATATTCAACAGGCGATTCTACGCTTAAAAAGAAGCCATTGATTTAACTATAAAACAAAGAAAAGTGAACTTGAATGAGAGGCATACGCTCATTCACAAATCACAAATCAAGAAATAGGTATAATGAAATAAATAATATTAAATTAATTTTGGTAAATTACAATGATTAAAATTTTACATGAAAAAACTAAGCTTTCTGTTTCTATTGTATTTAATTCTTAATTCCTGCACAAAAACTGAAGTTTTAATCTTACCAACTCCACAAGTGGTTACTAAAGTTGCTCCATCACTTTATAAAATAGGGGATACTGTTTTAGGGGGTAAAATTGCATACATTTTACAACAAGGTGACCCTGGTTATGATGCAAATTTGCAACATGGATTAGTTGCAGCAATTTCAGATCAAAGTACTGCAATAAGATGGTATAACGGTGCATACAAAAAAACAGGAGCAACAGGAACTGCTATAGGAACAGGATTAGCTAATAACACTAGTATTATTTCCTCACAAGGAGAAACTATTTCAACTTATGCAGCAGGATTAGCAAGGGCATATAATGGAGGTGGATATGATGATTGGTTTTTGCCTAGTAAAGATGAGTTATATAAATTATATATAAATAAAGTGATCATTGGGGGTTTTGTAAACACTAACTACTGGAGTTCATCGGAGCAAGATGATGACTTTGCATATAAACGTAACTTTATTAATGGGGATCAAAACTTCAACACTAAGGTTAACACATTCCATGTTCGCGCCATTAGGGCTTTTTAACTATTTGATTGTAAATCGACCGTGTAAAGTGGTCATTTTATTAAATAAAACTTAACTTTAAGCTACCACAAAACCGCATGTATGCAACGTAGACAACTCTTAAAACAATCTGCTTTTGCAATTGCTTCATTTTCTTTATCTCGAGAACTTTTTGCAAATGCTCCTATAACTAATTTGGACATCAATTCATCTACTTTGAATGGATCAACTAATCTCAGTACTATGATTAGATTGGGCTCAAATGAAAATCCGCATGGCCCATCTACATTAGCGAAACAAGCAATGATAGACGCAGTGGGAATTTCTAATCGCTACCAATGGGATATGAATGCGTTATTAAAAACAGAAATTGCAAAAATGACTGGTCACACAAAAGACCATGTTGCCTTAGGTGCAGGATCTTCTGAGTTATTGGGTGTGGTTTCATTATGGGCTGCATATAAAAAAGGTAATGTTGTTGCATCTGAACCTACATTTAAATTGTGGATGCCTGCAGCAAGACGCATGGGCTTACCAACCAAATTAGTTCCATTGACTTCAACCAAACACAATGATCTCAATGGACTTATGAATGCAATGGATCCCGAAACAAAAATGGTTTATTTATGTAATCCAAATAATCCTACAGGTACAGTAAGTCCAACAAGTGATTTAGAAAACTTTATTAAAAAAGTTGCTAGTACTACAATTGTTTTGCTAGATGAAGCTTACACAGATTATTATGATACGCCATCTATGTCTAAAATGATTGATGCATATCCAAACTTAGTGATAGCTAAAACATTTTCTAAAACCTTTGGAATGGCTGGTGCAAGAGTTGGTTATGCGTTAGCACATCCAAACACGATTAAGGCCCTGAACGAATTTCAAGCTTGGGCAAACGCAGGCCCCTCTGCAGTATCCATGCAAGGTGCATTGGCGGCAATCAAAGACAAGAAATTTGTCAATTATTGTAAGCAAGAAAATATAAAAGCAAAGGATATCTTGTATCAAGGCTTTGATGCACTAGCCATAAAGCATATTAAGTCATTTACAAGTTTTGTTTATTTTGATACAGCGACTTATAAAAAAGACATACCAGCATTATTATTAGCAAATCAAATTATAGGTGCTAGATCTTTTGAGGAAAATAGCAGTTGGTTAAGGATCAGCATTGGTACAATAGCTGAAATGGAAAAAGTAGTAGCTGTATTGAAACTTGGAGCCTAGACTATCCTTTTTTGGAGGCAAGTAAAAGTAAAGTTTATCATTAACCCCACTTATTTATATCTAATCCTAATAATGTCGTTTACATTTTCATTATTGATGAGATCTAATTTAATGCTACATTAATATAATAAAATATGCTTTCCTTAAAACCTACTCCAAGCCTCAAAAATACCTTCGCCTTTTGGTTTATTTACTTCGTTATTTTGATTCCAATAAATGCTTCTCCTCAAATAATTCAATCCTATGATGTGGTTATTTATGGTGGCACTTCTGCTGGTGTTTCTGCTGCCATCCAATGTTCTCGAATGGGAAAAAAAGTAATTTTAATTGAACCTACCAATCGAATTGGCGGGCTAACCACTGGAGGATTAGGCAAAACGGATATTGGGAACAAGCAAGCGATTGGAGGGGTTTCTCGTGAGTTTTATCAAAAGATCAAAACCTATTATCTAAAGCCTGAAAATTGGATTTGGGAAACAAGGGATGCCTATAAGGGTGTTGGTTACGATACTTTTGACGAGGATGCGATGTGGGCTTTTGAACCTTCCGTTGCTTTAAAAGTATTTCTTGAAATGATTAAAAATGAATCTAATATTCATATTGTTTATAATCAA
>CAJBLA010000118.1 GCA_903953815.1 uncultured Bacteroidota bacterium
AACGATCACGGTGAATGCAAACGGTACATATAGTTTCACAGCAACCACTGCTGGAACTTATACATACACAGTTCCTGTTTGTGCGCCAGGTCAAACAACGAATTGTCCAACTGAAATATTAGTAATCACAGTTCCTGTAAATACTTTAACGAATGATGCACAAACTGCTTATGTAAATATTCCAACAAGTGGAAATATTTCAACCAACGATGTTGTACCAGCAGGAACAACTTATGGTCAACCAGCAGCAATTACTGGAGCAACGATCACAGTAAATTCAAATGGTACTTATAGTTTCACAGCAACTGTTGCGGGTACTTATACTTATACAGTGCCAGTATGTGCACCAGGTCAAATAACTAATTGTCCAACTGAAACTTTAGTGATTACTGTTACAAATTTACCTAATTCAATAATTACACCTGACTTTTCAGTTACAAACGTAAAAGTTCCGGTAAATGGTAATTTATCAACAAACGATATCGTTCCTGCTGGAACCACTTATGGTATGCCAAGTGCTAATATAAATAATCCATCTGGTGCAAGTATCACTATTAATTCCGATGGCACTTATACATTTAATGCTTTATTACCAGGAAAGTATATTTATTATGTACCAACTTGTGCGCCAGGTCAAATAGTTGGATGCCCATTAACGCCACTTGAAATAACTGTAATTGATCCTGCTTTAACAAACAATAAGCCAATTGTTAATAAGGATATTGCAGTTACGCCATTCAATACAGCAACTATTGTAGACGTTTTAGCAAATGATAAAGCTGGTAATAAAGGAGGACTATTAGTTCCTTCAAGTGTAAAAGTTGCGGTGCAGCCTGCACATGGAACTGTTACAATTGATCCAGTAACTGGCAAAATCACATACACTCCAATAAATGGGTATTCTGGAAATGATAGTGTAATATATAATGTTTGTGATAATGCAATACCTGCTAACTGTCAGAGTGGAGTAGTATATTTTATAGTAACTCCAAAAAATGCTGCTCCACTTACTTTAGGATCTGATGATTATGGAAGTGCTTCTGCGGGAAGTCAGATAACAGGAAATGTATTAACAAATGATAAAAATACAGCAGGGGCTATATTAACAGCAAGTTTTATTAGTGGACCAGCTGCTTCACAAGGAACATTCACATTAAATGCTAATGGCACTTATACATTTATCCCAGCCCCTGGATTTATAGGCCCGGTTAATATTATATATACTGTTTGTGGTGGAATACCAGCGGTATGTGCAAATGCAACATTACACTTACTAATTGAACCAATAATTATCCCACAAATATTTGAAATTACAAAAGTTGCTGGATCAGCAATCATGAATTTAGATGCAAGTTTTGATGTGTCATTTACGATTAAAGTACAAAATTTATCAAATGAATTTTTAGATAGTGTTTTAATAAAAGATGATTTGACAAAAGTATTTACTGATACAAAAGGAATAAAGGTATTATCTGTAACAACTTCTGGAAGGTTAGTGAGAAACATTGGTTATGATGGAATTAGTAATACTGATTTAGTTACCATTGCATCAACACTAGATGTTAATAAAATCGATTCAGTTATTTTAAGAATTAATGTCGCTAATAATACTTCAGGAAATTTCCTAAATAATGCTATTGTTTCAGCTCCTACTAGTTATGGGTTGGTATCTTATGTCTCTACAGATCCAACAAGAATGACAGTAAATGATACTACAAGAAAACCAACACCTTTCTTAATTCCAAAAATTGAATTTAAAATTGCAGAAGGATTTTCTCCAAATTTTGATGGTGTTGATGATACTTGGATAATTCTTAAACCATTTGGTTCTAAAGTAGCTGTGAAAGTATTTAACAGATGGGGTAATGAGGTATTCAGAAGCGATGATTATAAAAATGATTGGAGAGGAAAAGGAGTTGCTAATTTCTTAGGGCAGGATGTTCCAGAAGGCACCTACTACTATATTGTGGAAGGCACTGATTTTAATGGAGGTATAGTTAGATTGGCGGGCCCATTAACCATAAAAAGATAAGCTATTAATAAATAAAAATGAAAATTAGCATTAATAAAATATACATAGCTAACACTGTAAAATTAACCGTACTAATTTGTACCTGCTTTATTTTTACAAATATTGAACATGCATTTGCTCAAACTGAACCTATGTATTCCCAATATATGTATAATATGCTAGGGGTTAATCCAGCTTATGCAGGAAACAGAGAAGTTCTAGGCTTAAACTTTTTCCAAAGAAATCAATGGGTGGGATTAAGAGGTGCTCCAAAAACAACTTCCTTAAGTATTGATCAATCTATAAAGGAAGGAAAAATAGGTTTGGGTATTCAAATGTATAGTGATCAATTAGGTGTTGAGGATGCAAGTGGGGTAAATGCATTTTTATCTAGCCGTATTAAGGTATCTGATAAGGGGATATTATCTGCAGGATTAAGTGTGGGTTTAATGAATTATCAATTTAATTCATTAGATGTGCAAAATAGATTTACACCTGGCGATAATACTTTTGTGACTGTTATACCATCACAATGGAACCCTTCTGTAGGATTTGGTTTGTATTATAATACGGATCAATTTTATCTAGGAGTTTCTTCGCCAAGTGTGTTAAAATCAAGACTAGCAAAATACGAAAATTTCGTATCTGGTATTCAAAAGACGGATGATTTTCATTTGTTTACCACTATGGGATATGTCATTAAAATTAATGAAGAAGTTAATTTAAAACCGTCTACCATGATTAAAATGGTCAGTGGCGCTCCAATTGAATTCGATTTTAATACGAATGTATGGTTGAAAGATATATTAGGTTTAGGCGTAAGTTATAGAACAGGAGATGCTATTTTAGGTATGGCTGAAGTACAAGCTAGCAGAAATTTAAGAATTGGATATGCTTATGATATGCCATTTTCTCCCTTAAAAGCTTATACAAGGGGATCGCATGAAATTATGATACGCTATGAGTGGGGTAGTAGCAAGTCGAAAATTAAATCTACTAGATACTTTTAATTAATTACTATGAAAATTGTACTATATATATTATTTTTTTTATTGTCAACCATAACTAATGCGCAAACAAAAAAAGAGCGTAATTTATTAAAAGTGGCTAATCAAGAATATAATAATTTAAGATACGCTTATAGTATTCCTTTTTATAAAAAATATCTGTCCATTTATCCTAATGATACATTGGCTTTAAAAAATATGGCTTCTGCATATCATAATGTTAATCAATATGATAGTGCTTTAAAATATATGGAGAAAGCAGTATCCTTAGGGCATAAAAGTTACTACTTATTACCTGAGTTATTGGCTACTGTCAAAAAGTATGATCAAGCAATTATCAATTATTCAGCTTTACCAGATTCTGTTAAAACAAAAATTGTGGATGCTAGAATTTATGGATTTAATAACTGGTCAAATTTTTATAAAGACTCCATAGATTATAAAATATTCAACACGATATTAAGTACACCGTTTAATGAATATAATGTAGTTCCTTATAATAGCGGTTTAATTTTCGAATCAAACAGGTTACCCATTAAAAAAAGAAAGTTTAATTTATTTAATCTTTTTAAGAAATATGAATTTGGCTGGGATGGTGCTGGATACACAAAACTTTACTTTAGATCAAATTTAAATAATATAAGGACTGATTCTGTTGTAAATTTTATTTGGAGTGATAAAAGATTACCAAGGTCTATTGTTGATTATTCAATCCAAACGAGTAATGACAATAATAAAGGTTATTCAAATTATGATGTAAAAAGTAGAAATTATAATGATTCAACAGTATCATTATTCAAGTTTCAAATTGGGTTGAAATATAATATAGGATCTGTTAGTTTTACCAGTGACGGATTGAAGGCTTATTACACCAGGAATCAAATAAATTCTAGAGGGGAAAAAAAGCTTGAGATTTGGGAATCTCGATTTGTAAATAACAATTGGACTAGGGGATACAAAATGTTTTTCAATAACAAGAATTATAGTTATTTCCATCCTGCAATAACACCAGATGGTAAACGATTATATTATGTAAGTGATGAACCCACCGGACTAGGCGGTACTGATATATATTACATTGAAAAAAACAATGATGGTTCATGGAAAGCTACAAATAATTTAGGTCAAACTGTAAATACTGAAGGGAACGAACTTTTTCCAACATTTTATAATGGGTTATTTTGTTTTAGTTCTAATGGTCATCCAGGTCTCGGTGGCTTGGACATATACAGAGTAGAAGCAAACAGTCAGGATGAATTTGTAGTTAAGAACTTAGGTTATCCAATTAACAGTACTACTGATGATTTGGCATTTTATATGAGTGAAAATACCGGGTACTTTAGTTCCAATAGAAATGGTTCTGATGATATTTTTGCATTTGACTATAAAAAAGCGTTGGTTAAAATATCTGGTCAAATATTAACAGATTCTAAAATAATAGCAAATACAAAGGTGTATTTATATTCATATGATGATAATGGTAAGAAAATATTGGAGGATAGTACATATTTAGATGAAAAATCAAACTATACTTTCAATACTAGGCCTAATAAAAAGTATCTTATAACAGTATTAAATAAATTTGGAAATAAGCATGAAATAGAAATAACCTCAGATAATTACATCAAAACAAACGAGGAATACAAAAAGTCTATTGCAGTATTAAATTTGCCAGTTCCTGAACAGGAATTAAAAGAAATTTTATTAAAAGAAGAGGCAACAAGAAATGCAGAGTTAGCTAAACTATCTAAACGATTTATCAGAACAATTGATTCACTTAAGAGTTTAACAACAGATTATGTTGAATTACATCATCCATTTGATCAGGTGTATATTATTAAAAAGGATTTAAATGATTATTATAAATTAATTGAGCGGGTAAAATATTTAAAAGGTAAAAAGATAGTGATTGTTTCTGCTGCTGATTGTAATGGAGCTTTAGAATATAATGAAGATTTATCATTGCGTCGCGCTAAGCGGATATATAAATCGCTAGCTAATTCAAATAATACTACAATTATTAAACAAGTAGGAGAGCGTGAATTATTAAAAGATTGTAGTAATGCAAGAAAAGATATTGAAGAACAAGTCGTTAATAGGTATAGTTACATATTTATTTTAAATAAATAATTCATAAATTATGAGTAATAAAAATATAAATCATCCAATTGTTAGTTTAGCAACAAGAGAGCTAGAGGTATATCATATGTTGGCAAAAGGTATGAAAACAAGTGAAATAGCGAAAGCATTATCATTAAAAGCAAATACAATATCCACGATTAAGAAGGTAATTTTTAGAAAACTGGGAATTGCCAGTATTTTTGAATTATACAAATTATCTGAAAATGCAAATAAATAAATTATGAAATTAGTTACTCTTTTATCGTTTCTTTTTTTTGGAATTACTTCATTAAATTCGCAAACAAAACCTGCAACAGATAATGATATTGCTAAATTTTTGAAGTTCACCAATGATAATTATGACATGGGTAAGATTACCAATGGCAAACCTGTTGAATACAATGTTGATGTTCAAAATATCAGTAATTCAAATATCACTTTGGATAATGTAATAGTAAGTTGTGGTTGTACGACGCCTAAATACACTAAAAATCAAGTTTTAACTCCTGGCGCGCATGCGACTATCACTTTAGGTTTTAATGGCGCTGCTATTGGCCCTTTTTCAAAGTCAGCTACACTATTTTTTAGTGGTAACCTAGTTAAGCCAGTTTCATTTCATGGGGAAGGGGTGCAGTAGATTAATTACTTGTAGTTAGTAATTTGTAAACACTTATATCTTCGTCTAATAATGGCCAATGTATTCCATAATTAGCAGGTGAAATTTGATAGTTTAATCTTTCTTCTGCTGTTGCATTAAGTAATGGTTTAGATATTACATTCAAGTCTAACTCATGTATCTTATTACCAATTTTAATCAAAAGAGTATCTTTTGTAAAGTTTATAGATTCTATCTTACTTAGCATTTGAATTTATTTCTAATGGTAAAGCTATATTAAAATAAACTTCAAATTGGATAGATTTTAATGTAAGAACAACAGATAGAGGATAGTCTAAATTTTAACCAAAAGGATTGCCGTCGCTTTGCTCCGGCAGCCCTTTTGGGGGGCGAGAATGACAAAAAAGGGGAAGCCTGTAGTTTTAATGCCCAAAACTAAATGGCTGCGCCATTTCCAAATGTATCGTTCACAGCAAAATCGAAGCAAGCTTCATTTTTCTGCTCCCGCTACATTTTCTCACTCCGTTCAGTTTTGGGCATTAAAAAAGGGGCTTTTAGCCCCTTTTTTGTCATTCTGCGGAGAGTTAGGGATTCGAACCCCAGGACCTGTTACAGTCAACAGTTTTCAAGACTGCCGCAATCGACCGCTCTGCCAACTCTCCGCGGCAAATGTAGGAAGGGAAACCGAATTTTGCAAAAATACTTGCAATTTATATGGTTAAACAATTGGTCTAATTTATTGACTACCATGTATCTTTACAAAAATGGGCTAAGTGAAAGAATTATCTGCATTAAATGTGTTTTTTTGGAAATATCGGGTGCGATTCTTCATTGGAATTGTATTTGTCATCGCAACTAACTATTTAGCGGTTTTGGCACCCCAAATCACAGGTTATGTGGTTGGTTTGGTTCAAGCTAAATTACCGGGTTCTAAGACCGTTTCTCCAATACATAATGAGATGGTAACGATTGGTATCGATCAAATTAGTACACATTATAATTTTACATTTGCGGGTTTGGTCACTTTTTGTAGTCTTATTATTTTGATTTTGGCCATCATCAGAGGGGTGTTTATGTTTTTTATGCGCCAAACCATAATTGTGATGAGTAGGCATATTGAGTTTGATCAAAAAAACCAAGTGTACGAACACTATCAAAAATTAGATACTGAATTTTATAAAACACATAGCACGGGTGATTTAATGAGTCGCATCACTGAAGATGTGAGTAGGGTGCGTATGTATACAGGACCCTCTTTAATGTATTTAATTAACCTAGTTTCATTAATTGGTTTTTGCTTGTACAATATGTTTAGCAAGGATGTAATACTAAGTTTATACGTTTTAGCACCACTACCCATATTAGCCATTACTATTTATTATGTGAATAGTATCATTAATAAAAAGAGTGAGCAAATTCAAGGACAACTTTCTGATTTAACCACCAATGCACAAGAATCCTATTCTGGAATTAGAGTCATTAAATCATTTGTGCAAGAAAAAGCAATGTTGGGTTTTTTTAAAAAAAATAGTGAGCTGTATCGTGAAAATGCAGTGAGCTTGGCAAAAGTGGAGGCGATTTACGCACCAACGATGGCTTTAATGATTGGCTTAAGTACATTAATTACTATTTACTTGGGTGGATTGCAAGCACTGCAAGATCCCTCCAAAGTGGCTACTGTCATTGAGTTTGTGATATATATCAATATGCTTACATTCCCTGTAAGTGCTATTGGTTGGACGGCAAGTATGATTCAACGAGCTGCTGCGTCACAA
>CAJBLA010000119.1 GCA_903953815.1 uncultured Bacteroidota bacterium
ATAAAAAAAGTCCCCTCCCGATAAATCGAGAAGGGACTTGTAGGACTAACCCATCCTAATCTACTAAAATACGTTATATGCGAAACTTACATAGTACAATCCACCAATTTGAGGACTACCATATGCAGTTCTGTAATATTTATTAAATATGTTGGTACCACCTGCTTTGATCAATGATCTGTAAGAAGGCACTTTGAATGTTAATACCGCATCCACTGTTTGATAAGCACTAATCTTACCTACAGCAAATGTACTTTCGTAGTTAAATCCGTCTTGGTAATGCATGTTTGCACTGAATCCTAAACGATTGTTAAATAAGAAACCACTGTTGTTTAATGCAATATTAGCTCTGATTTTTGGACTATTGAAATAAGGAACTACCCCTGGAGCTACTTCTCCAATTTCATCAGAGAAAATGCTACCAGAAACGCTAAAGTTTCTAGGTAATAAATAATCTAATGACAATCCCCAACCTTTTGTAGTTACATCACCATCAGAATTCGTAGAAATACTGTAAGCCATACGCTTACTTGCATCTAACACATCTAAAGGACTAGGTGCTGCTCCATTACGAGATTGTAAAACAGTTACACCACCAATGAAATTGGTATAGGTACCTGCGTACACATAAAAATCAACCAATAATTTTTTAGCCCATAATGCCTTGTAACCTAACTCCATTGAACTCATTGACTCAGGCTTAAATTCATTAAACACTGCTTGCTTCAATAAAGCTGGATTTGGAGCTCCTGCTAAAGCACTTGCACCAAATGCGTTCACACTAGCTAAAGTATATGCAGGATTGGTGCTGAATTTGTAATGCTCTCTTAAAGCTGGTAAACCACCCATCAAACGAGTACCACCACCCACTAACAAGTTGATCCATTGGTTTTGTGTAGTTGGGAAACGATAAGCTGTTTGATAAGATAAACGGATATTGTTATCCTGTGCTAATTTAAATACCATAGAAACTCTTGGAGTAAAACGACCATCAAAATTGGTGCTCTTATCATAACGACCAGATGCAGACACTTTTAATAAATCACCAAAGAATTTTTTAGATAACTGCGCATAAGCACCAGACTCATTGATATTAATTTTACCTGCAGTGTCAGCAAATACGGTTCCTTGAGAATTTAAAATATATTGTTTCATGATACCGCCTACTAATAAATCAGCGCCCATTTTATCTAAACCTAAAGCGTTTGTTAAGTTATATTGACCTTCATATACGTTTAAATTTGTTTTATCTAAAAGCAACGCACCTCCTTGAGAGATTGGCGTATTTGTTAGAGTTTGAAACATTGAATTTAATCTAATATTTCCAGTTGGACGATTTGCATCCGCAATACCACGTGCAGCAACAACAGCACTTGCGTTTGGCATACCTGCATCTCTGTAGGAAGTTAACGCAGCCATGTAGGTAGGGAACCAAGTACTACTTGGGCTCCATGCTTCATTAAAATAACGAGCAGCAATAGTCGAGTTATAAGAAGAACCCGCGTCTTCACGCGTGGTGTAAGCTCTAACTAACCAATCTTTAGATTTGATTTCCAATTTGTACTGACCCATTCTCAATCCTCTAAAAGCATAACGGTCACTACCTGTATAAACTGTATTACCAGTACCATTATAAAAACTAAAAGAAGCTTCTGTATTATCAGATAATTTATAGTTTAAAGATCCAGTGAATTTTACATTCAAAGTTGTTGGATCAACCACATCTTTTTCAGCATATCCTGTTCTTGAAACGTCGCCTCCAAAAAAGCCTTTTGCATTACCATATAACAAAGGAGCATAAGGAGCTAATGCTGCATTTTGAGATCTTAGGAAAGATGTGTAACCCGCTAAATTTGGAAATAAACCAACTGCACCATATAATTGGTTATACGCAGCATTTGCATACGTACCAGCTAGAGGGCCATAAGGCGCATAAGCTGCAGTCAAACTTCCAATAATCCCGTTTCTAACGGAACCATACACAGAACTTAATGAGGTAGTTGTTTCATCACCATAAAAGTTAACACCATCATAATTAGGATCTGATTCACGTGTTCCACTAATGGTTTGACCATTAGGTGTACCTGTTGTACGAGAATAGTTCGTAGCATCATTACCTAACCAATCTTGTGCTTCAACAAACTGCGCAGCGATTTTATATGCAAAGCGATCGTTTACTTTTTGTGCCCATCTTACTGACCAATCCTTATAAGGAGACAAAGGACGTTGGTAATTATCAACATCTTTGATACCATTTTTTACTTGGAAACTTAAGCCTTGGTATTTAAATGGATTTTTAGAGTTAATTAAAACTGTACCATTCATACCACCAGAACCATATAATGCAGAAGATGCACCAGGTAATAATTCAATATTATCAACATCTAATTCAGTTAAACCAATTACGCTACCAACAGAGAAGTTTAATCCAGGCGCTTGGTTATCCATTCCATCAATTAATTGATTTAAACGGGTATTACCACTCACATTGAAACCTCTTGTTCCAACACTTTTAAAAGTTAAACTTGCAGCAATTACGTCCACCCCTTTTAACGTTCCTAGGATATCGTAATAGTTGGAAGCAGGCGCATTTTTTATTGTTGCATTACTAATTCTTTCAATTGAAACTGGAGATTCTAAAATACGCTCAGCGACTCTTGAAGCCGCAACAACTACCTCAGAACCCAATACAAATGAAGGAGTTAAGCTAACCTCTAACTTTGGCGTTATAGAAGCAATGACTACTTCTTTATCTGAATAACCTACTGAAGAAAAGATCAAGGTAACGGGTGTTTTAGCCACATTAATCCTGAAACTTCCTTTGTCATCTGTAAAAGTACCATTGGTTGTACCCTTTACAGTAACTGAAACAGCAGATAAACCTTCGGCTGTGTTTGAATTTTTAACAGTACCATTAACAGTACTAGCATTTTGTGCTTTTAATGTAACTACCGATAAGGCTAGTAAACTTAAAAGACTAAAATGACGTAAAAATTTTCTCATATTTTATTTGTTTTTAAGATGAATCGTAGTTAAAAATACTGAATTGTTCCCACTTGAGAAAAAATTATCAAAATTGTGTTAAAACTTTTAATTTAGTGGCATGAAATCCACACCCTTTCCAGGCCAATTAAACACTTACCATGGCAAAGTAAGAGATGTATATTACATTGAAAATGAACTACTTGTGATGATTGCAAGTGATCGAATTTCGGCTTTTGATGTAATTTTACCGAATCCCATCCCATTTAAAGGACAGGTTTTAAATCAAATTGCCGCCTATATGCTTAAGGCAACTAGCGATATTTGCCCAAATTGGCTATTGGATACCCCTGCCCCAAATGTGGCCATTGGGAAAAAATGTACCCCTTTTAAGATAGAAATGGTGGTTAGAGGTAATTTGGTGGGTCATGCATGGCGAACTTACCAAACAGGTGGCCGCGTTTTATGTGGTGTTTCCTTACCCGATGGGCTAAATGAAAATGACTATTTCCCTACCCCTATTATCACCCCTTCTACCAAAGCAAGTGAAGGACATGATGAAGATATTTCTAAAGAAAACATTATTGCACAAGGTTTG
>CAJBLA010000120.1 GCA_903953815.1 uncultured Bacteroidota bacterium
GAAATAGCATTTAATAAAATGGGTTGGCTAGCAACTTCGGAGGGGGTCAGCTTTAAAGCGATCGTTTTTTGCATGGGTTAGGTTTTTATCCTAAAAAAATGCAGTCTATATATTATAGACTATTTATATATAATAAACCTGGAATTGAGCATATAATATAGTGTCATAATTGGTGACTATATTATATGCCTAATTCATGTATAATATTAGAAAGGTAGGTCGTCGCCTGATTCGTTCGCAGGTATGTCAAAATAGGTATTGGTTTCAGTTGGAGCAGTATTACCACCTAATTGAACTGCTTCCATACGCCATGCATCTAAATTGGTGATATAATTGTCCTTACCGTCTTTGTTCCATTTAGAGCCTTTAATATTAAAAAGGACTTTTACGGTATCACTTAGGTTAAAGCGGTCAGGCATGGTTGTGCGATCTTGAACACACTGAAATTTCACATAATTAGTGATGATTTTACCATTGATATCATCGGTCTTTTCAATGACAAACTCCCTTGTTTTAAAGGTTTCCTTCCTCTGAATGATTTCGTATTTAGCAAGTAGCTTGCCGGTTAATTCGTAGCTCATAGTTGTTATTAAGTAGTTAAAGGTAGCAATATTTGACCAAATGGGATAGGGGCTAATTTTAATTACAAATCAAGAGGGATGTCCAATAAAAAAACCTTTAAAATTAGTGGATAAACTACCCCTTTATTAAAAAAAGGTGCTATCTTGAACGCCTGATTAGCTGCAGTAAAGGGTATTGAATCCAATGTTTGGGGCACATGTAAAAAAAACCAAAAAAAAAAGTTTTTTTTTCAACATAAAGGTATCATATTCGCATACTGATTCAAGGATTAAAGAATGCTGAATGGTATCAAAAAGGAATCAGAAAAAAGGAACAAGTTTTATCATCATATAAAGGGTTAGAAAGTAAGATGGCTAAGAGTGCAGAATTAATATGGAGCAATTGCTTAAAGATTATTAAAGATATTGTCGAATGGCAGCACTTTAAAACTTGGTTTGAGCCTATACAGCCAGTTGATTTAAAAGAAAACGTTTTACTGATTCAAGTTCCAAGTCAATTTTTTTACGAGTACATCGAAGAGCATTACGTTAACTTATTAGCCAAAACTTTAAAGCGTGAATTAGGAAAAGAAGCTAGGTTAGAATATAGAATCATGGTTGATAGCGGGAACAATAAAAAAGGTTCAATGGATGTTCCAGCTAGCGGTATGAAAACTTATAATAACAACGAGATGAATTTCCCGTTGGTGATTGACAATCCAGTGAAAAATCCATTTGTGATTCCTGGGTTGAAGAAAATGCAAATTGATCCTCAGTTAAACCATAATTATACATTTGATTCATTTATTGAAGGAGATTGTAATAGGGTGGCGCGTCGCGCTGGTAAAACAGTTGCTGAAAAGCCAGGTGCTAACTCATTTAATCCTTTGGTTATTTATGGTGGTGTAGGTCTTGGAAAAACACATTTAGCACAAGCCATTGGAAACGACGTAAAACGCGCGCATCCAAATAAGGTAGTTTTATATGTGAGTTCAGAAAAATTCATCAATCAGTTTCAAGATCATAGTCGTAATAATGCAATTAATGATTTTATACATTTTTATCAATTGATAGATGTGTTGATTATTGATGATGTTCAATTTTTCAATAGAGCAGAAAAATCTCAGGATGCATTCTTCGCAATTTTTAATCACTTGCACCAAAGCGGAAAGCAATTGGTTTTAACTTCAGATAAAGCGCCAAAGGATTTAGAAGGTTTACAAGAACGTTTATTAAGCCGTTTCCGTTGGGGCTTAAGTGCTGATATCCAAGTGCCAGATTACGATACCCGTATCGAAATTTTGGAAAAGAAGATGAAGGCGGATGGTTTAGATATGCCAAAAGAAGTGGTGAAGTATGTGGCATATAATATTAATACGAATGTAAGAGAGTTAGAAGGTGCCTTAATATCCTTATTGGCACAGTCTTCTTTGAATAAAAAAGAAATTGATGTTGAATTAGCAAAGAAGGTTTTACGCAACTTTGTTAAAACAAGCAGCAAAGAAATTACGATCGATGCCATTCAGAAAATGGTTTGCGAATTTTTCGAAGTGCCTTACGATAAGTTATTACAAAAAACACGGAAGCGTGAAATTGTACAAGCACGTCAAATTACCATGTATTTGGCTAAAGCCTTTACTAAGAATTCATTAAAAACAATTGGAGAACACTTTGGTGGTCGTGATCATACTACTGTTATACATTCTTGTCAAACAGTAAAGGATTTAATGGATACGGATTCTATGTTCAGAGAAAACGTAATGGAGTTGACCCAAAAAGTGCAGTTGGCAGCGATGTAGTTCATGCCTTCCTGTTTCTCAAATACTTACCTTCCTTTTATTTAATTATTGTACTTGGTTTACCCATTATTATGGTTCAAATTATTATTTAACGTAATCAGGGTCCAGATCTAAGTTTATTTGTGTTTATTCCGGAATTTTTTTAGGTATTTAAGGCCGTAGTGCTTATTTTTGCACCCCTCGAAAGAGGTTTTTGGAGGAGAGGTGGATGAGTGGCTGAAATCAGTAGTTTGCTAAACTGCCGTACGGGTTAAACTGTACCAAGGGTTCGAATCCCTTCCTCTCCGCTCTTTTAAGTTCTTGAATATGAGTTTTTTACCGGTAAAAATATTATAACGAAAGTTATAAAAGGACGGGAAGTAGCGCAGTCCGGTAGCGTACCTGGTTTGGGACCAGGTGGTCGCAGGTTCGAATCCTGTCTTCCCGACCAAAAAAGTCAGTAGCAATACTGACTTTTTTTATGCCCCTTCGGCAAAAGGATTTGCCGAAGGTAACGAGTGGGATAAAATTTGAAAAAATAAGCTTGCTTAGTGTTTGCAAATTTTATGCTGCGAGTTTCATTGCGGAGCAATGAATCCTTTTGAGGTAGGGGCATAAATATTATTGTCTGGAAGTCAGTACTCGAACTACTACTGACGCATTTTGCACTGAGGCCATTAGGATGCCGGAGCGAAGCGACGGCCATCCTAATGGCCTCTCAAATACTTCCTCTTTAGTCAATAATTTTCACATACACTTCGGTCCCCAACTAGTTTTGTAGTATTTTTAAGTAATAATAAAATCATGGGCGCAAATAAAGTAATCAAAATTCATCCTAAGGATAATGTATTAGTCGCTTTAACTAATTTGAGTAAAGGAGATACAATTCAATACCATGATGCAACCTATATATTAAAGGAAGATATTGAAGAGAAGCATAAGTTTTTCATTCAGGATTTATCCAAAGGGGCCATCGTTATTATGTATGGTATTACTGTTGGGAAAATTATAGTGGATCAAGTTTTGTTGGGTGAACGCATGTCGGTGGAAAATACCAAACATGAAGCGGATGCTTATGCTTATCGTGGAAATGATTATGCGTGGCATGCACCTAATATTGAAAAGTATGCGACTAAAACATTTAATGGTTATCACAGAGCAGATGGGAAAGTGGGGACTGCTAATTATTGGTTATTTATTCCAACTGTTTTTTGTGAAAATAGAAATTTGGATGTGATCAAGGAATCATTACACCATGCATTAGGCTATACCATTACTGATAAGTATAAAGAATTTACAGAACAATTGGTTGCTACCTATCAACAATCAGGCACCATGGGTATTGAGGAACATACTGCACTAGCGCCTATTTCACATCACCGTGTATTTAAAAACATAGATGGTATAAAATTTTTAAATCACCAAGGAGGTTGTGGCGGAACCAGACAAGATGCGTCTACCTTAAGTAATTTATTAGCCGCATATGCTGATCATCCTAATGTGGCTGGCATTACTTTGTTGAGTTTGGGTTGTCAGCATTTACAAGTGTCTGAATTTAAAAGTGATTTGAAAAAAAGAAATCCAAATTTTAATAAACCACTGATCACTTTTGAACAACAACAATCGCAAAGTGAGGAGCAATTAATTAAATCAGCCATTCAACAAACATTGGTTCATTTGGTGGAAGCAAATAAAATTGAACGCAGGCCTGCACCATTGAGTAAATTATGTATTGGCGTTAAATGCGGTGGAAGTGATGGCTTTAGTGGTATATCCGCAAATCCTGCTGTAGGGCATACCGCTGATTTATTAGTAGCATTGGGTGGTCAAGTTTTACTCGCTGAATTTCCAGAACTATGTGGCGCAGAGCAGGAATTAATTGATAGATGTGTAGATGAAAAAACAGCCAATAAGTTTGTGACATTAATGGAGGAATACAATAAGATGGCACATGCAGTTGGTAGTGGATTTCACATGAATCCTTCACCTGGTAATATTAAAGATGGTTTAATTACAGATGCCATAAAAAGTGCAGGTGCATGTAAAAAAGGCGGCACCGCACCTGTAGTAGCAGTGTTGGATTATACGGAGCCTGCTGAAATATCTGGACTTCATTTAGTTTGCACACCAGGTAATGATGTGGAAGCAACAACGGGTAAGGCGGCAAGTGGCGCCACCTTAATTTTATTTACAACCGGATTGGGTACTCCAACTGGCAATCCAGTTTGTCCAGTGATTAAAGTTGCAACAAATACTAAGTTGGCCAATCGAATGTCGGATATTATTGATATTAATACGGGTGATATTATTGATGGGTTATCTACCATTGAACAAATGGGAGAAGATATTTTAGATTACTGTATTAAAGCTGCTAGTGGTGAAATTACACCTAAAGCAGTTCAGCTACAACAAGATGATTTTATTCCTTGGAAGCGAGGTGTGTCGTTGTAAAATATGTAAATGAAAGGGCCCCGAGAATTGGGGCCCTTTCATTTGGTAGATATACTAGTTTGCTATTATTGTATCACCACATAATTCCACTTATAAATGGTACTTGCATTTAATGCAGTTGCATTGGTGTTGATGGTAAAGTTTCCTGTATTAATATTTACCCATACTGCTTGTGCACTTGTTAAACTTGCAGTTGCAGCATTGGCTGGCGTAATTACCACAACTGGTGCAGTTGAAAAAGCGCTATTATAAGTTATTGTAGCAAGGATTGCATTAATGGTAGGACTTGATCCAGTAGTCAATGTTACCACGCCACTCATGTCAGTTCCAGTAACGGATAATGCAGAAGGAGATGTTCCTGCACCAGTTGATGCAGCAATACTTAGCGCTCCTGAATTTCCTTTTAAGTGTTTGGCAATAATATCTGAACTTGTAGTTATAGCACCTGAAGTATTTACTTTAGTGATGGAGCTATTACCAAGTTGTATGCTATTTGCTGTAGTGTTTGTTGCTGATTGTCCAATTGAAATTGCATTTGTCAAGCCATCAGATATATTTGCGCCATATCCAATGGCAATATTATAATTTCCTGTTGCGTTTGATGCCATTGTATTATATCCAATACCAATATTGCCAGTACCACTTATATTCCCACTTAATGCACTTCTTCCTAATGCTATATTATAAGTACCTCCTGTATTCGCATTTAATGCACTATTTCCAATAGCTGTATTATTTGCGCCTGTTGTATTTGCTACTAGTACACTGTTGCCAATTGCATTATTATTGCTTCCTGAAGTATTTACTTTTAATGCCTGATATCCAAATGCAAGATTGTTTGTACCGGTATTAGATGCGGGCGTTGCAGAACCCATCAGTGCTTGATAACCAACTGCAGTATTGTAGGAAATAAAATCAGTTGTTGGTGCTGCGTTATCGTAATTCATCATTGCCTGATACCCGATAGCTGTTGAAGAAGATCCACTTGCATTGTTCAATAAAGCTTGATATCCAATGACTGTATTTTCTTTTCCATTGATGGTATTATACATTGCTTGGTAACCAAAGATGGAGTTTTTTGTTCCTTTAAATGGAGAAAGTGTTTCTTTTAAAGTTTGTCTACCCGCGCCAAATCCAAGTGCAGTTTGTCCTAAATCAAATGATGCGTCAATGCGTCCTGCAACAGTGCCATTCACTCTAAAGTTAAGTGGTTGTGCGTCGGTGGTGCCGAAGAATTTAGTGCCGTCGGTCATGTTAGCGTTACCAGTGGTAGACCACGCGAATCCGTTTGCAGGGGAAGCGAGTGTGTTCATTACATAAGCAGTGGTAGCGAGTTGAGAAGAGTTGTTATTGGTTGTTGGAGTGATACCATAAGAGATGCTA
>CAJBLA010000121.1 GCA_903953815.1 uncultured Bacteroidota bacterium
TAGCCTTGAATAAATTTAACTGGGCACTCAATAGTCCAATCAAAAATATAGGTTTGTTGGTGATGGTAACCTATGGATTAGCGCAGTTGTTTTTGGTGAAAGGATTTCAAGTATACTTTTCACAAGCTAAAAAGTAAGACAAAAATTAATTTTAGTTTTAAACTAAGAGATACTGGTATTAAATAAAAAAGCTTCTCGATAAAATCGAGAAGCTTTTTTTATACACTTAAGTTGTAAAGTATTAGTATCCGCCCATACCACCCATATCAGGATGACTATGTCCGCCAGCAGGTGCTGCAGCAGGAGCAGGTTTGTCAGCAATAACACATTCTGTTGTTAACAACATAGATGCAATTGATGCCGCATTTTCCAAAGCAACTCTTGTTACTTTAGTTGGATCGATAACACCAGCTTTGAATAAATTTTCAAATACTTCTGTTCTTGCATTGAAACCAAAGTCGTCTTTGCCGTCTTTGATTCTTTGAACAACGATAGAGCCTTCGATACCACTATTTTTAACAATTTGACGAAGTGGTTCTTCAATTGCACGACGTACAATTTGAATACCAGTTGTTTCGTCATCATTAGCGCCTTTTAATTTATCTAAGCTAGCAACTGCACGAATATATGCAACACCGCCACCAGGTACAATACCTTCTTCAACAGCAGCACGTGTAGCGTGTAAAGCATCGTCAACACGATCTTTCTTTTCTTTCATTTCTGTTTCAGTAGCAGCACCCACGTATAATACAGCAACACCACCACTTAATTTCGCTAAACGCTCTTGTAACTTTTCGCGATCGTAATCTGAAGTTGTATTTTCAATTTGAGATTTAATTTGATTTACACGTGCAGTGATATCTGCTTTTTTACCTTTACCACCAACAATAACAGTATTGTCTTTGTCGATAGTAATAGAAGTAGCTTGACCTAAATAAGTCAAGTCAGCATTATCTAATTTAAATCCTTGCTCTTCACTAATTACTGTTCCAGCAGTTAGGATAGCAATATCAGTTAACATTTCTTTTCTGCGATCACCAAAACCAGGTGCTTTAACAGCAGCTACTTTAATGGTACCTCTTAATTTGTTAACAACCAATGTTGCCATTGCTTCACCTTCTAAATCTTCTGCAATGATTACTAATGGACGATTTGTTTGTGCTACTTTCTCTAAAATATGCAAGATGTCTTTCATTGCTGAAATTTTCTTATCATAAATTAAGATGTATGGATTTTGCATTTCTGCTTCCATCTTTTCGCTATTGGTAACGAAATAAGGAGAAACATATCCACGGTCAAATTGCATACCTTCTACAACATCAACTGTTGTATCAGTGCCTTTTGCTTCTTCAACAGTGATCACCCCTTCTTTACCCACTTTTGACATTGCCATTGCAATTAATTTTCCAATTTCATTGTCATTATTTGCAGAGATAGAGGCTACTTGCTCAATTTTCTTTGTGTCGTTTCCAACTGTTTGTGATTGAGCTTTTAAGCTTGCAACCACTTTTTCAACAGCTTTGTCAATACCACGCTTCAAATCCATTGGATTTGCACCAGCAGTAACGTTTCTTAAACCTTCACTTATAATCGCTTGCGCTAAAACAGTTGCAGTTGTAGTACCATCACCCGCTTGGTCAGCAGTTTTAGAAGCTACTTCTTTCACCATTTGTGCACCAATATTTTCAATTGGATCTTCTAAATCAATTTCTTTTGCTACAGATACACCATCCTTAGTGATTGAAGGAGAACCGAATTTTTTTTCAATTACTACGTTACGACCTTTTGGCCCTAAGGTTACTTTTACAGCGTTGGCTAAAGTGTCAACACCTTTTTTCATTTTATTTCTCGCTTCTAAGTCGAAAAAAATCATTTTAGACATATATAGTTAATTTTTAAAGTTATACAATCGCCAAAATATCGCTTTCGCGCATAATTAATAAATCTTGACCTTCAATTTGGATTTCAGTTCCAGCATATTTGCCATACAAAACATGGTCACCAACTTTAACAGTTACTGGTTCATCTTTTTTACCAGTTCCAGCAGCAAGAACAACACCGCGTTGTGGTTTTTCTTTTGCAGTATCAGGGATGATGATTCCACCAGCTGATTTTTCTTCTGCAGCAGCAGGCATTACAATGACTCTGTCATGCAAAGGCGTAATGTTTAATTTTTTAGCCGTAGTCTTAGCCATATTTAATCGTTTTTTGGTTGTTTAATAATGTTATTGCCTATTAATAATCGATAACCGTGCCAATGACCTTTTTTCATATGGGATAGGTCAAATTTTCAGTTTATTGATAATTAAGGGCTTGGGGAAGCAAATCTATGCCTAAAAATGCAAGTGTTATGCACGATAAAGGTAAAAAATGTCAGTTTTTATAAAATATTTGGATAGCTTTGCAGCCATTTAGCTCTTATTTATATGATGAACCGACGAAATATTAGGATTAAGGTAATGCAAGTGTTGTATATGGTGGAAACCGAAACCCAAGGTACACCTGCTAGCTTACTCCAAAAGGAATTTGATAAAACAAGAAACTTGTTTGTTTTTTTAGTTCATCTATTGCACCAAGTGGCATTATACGCCGAAGTGGAAGCTGGTCAAAGGGCTTCCAAAAATTTACCCAACGCATCCGATTTAACAGTCAATACCAAATTGGCTGGGAATAGTATTGTTTGGCAAACCATGGAGTCAGACAGCTTTAAAAAAGCCATGGATATTGTGAAACCACAGCAGTGGATTCAAGACGATATTGTGAAATCTATATTCAGAATTTTATCTGAAACGCCAACGTATTTAACTTATATCAATGAGCAAAGTAGAGATAAAGCAAAGGACAAAGAAATTTTAAAATTTATTTTTGGCAACCTGATCATTGAATCTGATAATATCCTTGAATACATCGCAGAACATTTTACTAATTGGGAGGACGAGGGTGATGTAATGATTGGATTTGTCATGAATTATTTACAAAAACCAAATGGGGTTGACTTTTTGGATTTGGTGGGGGATGAAAAAAATAAATTTGCAACCGATTTATTAAAAACAGCCATCGATAAAAAAACGATTACGGAAGATATTATAAAGCCAAAATTGAATAATTGGGATCCAGAAAGGATTGCCATGATAGATATGATATTGTTACGTTTGGGCGTTTGTGAGCTTTTGTATTTTGATACCATTCCTACAAAAGTGACCATCAATGAATATATTGATTTAGGCAAGGAATACAGTACCGAACAAAGTGGCCATTTTGTAAATGGTATTTTGGATAATATTCATAAGGAAATGGTTGCATCCGGTAAAATCCAAAAGATTAGCCATAAAAATAAATAACATTTAATTAGCAAACAGTAAGTTGAATTACCTAGTTTGCTCCTATATTTGTAATAGCAGAAATAAAAAATAATATTTAAATTTTTAAAAATAAAAACATGACACAAATTTTGTTACAAGCACCACAAGGTGGCGGAACTTTCCAATTAGTAATGTTGGGTGGAATTATTTTAGTTTTTTGGTTTTTCATGATTCGTCCACAAGCTAAAAAAGCAAAAGAGCAAAAAAAGTTTATTGACACTATGCAAAAAGGAGACAAGGTGGTTACCATTGCTGGGATCCATGGTGTGATCAATAAAGTGAATGAAGATAATACCATACAATTAGAAGTAAGCCCTGGTTCTTATTTGAAAATTGAAAGATCATCTATCAGTTTGGAGTGGTCACAGGCGCAAAGCAAATAAAACATTTGTTAAAGTAAAAATTCAATCCGAAATTGGGGTAACTAATTTCGGATTTTTTATGCCCATCATGATCGGACTTACAGGGGGGATAGGTGCCGGCAAAACAACGGTCGCCGATGTTTTTGCAGCCTTGGGCATTCCTGTATTTAATGCGGATCATGCCGCAAAGGAATTAATGCAAAATAGTCCTGAAATTAAGGCGCAATTAATAAAGCAATTTGGAGATAAGGTATATGAGGATGGAATATTAAATAAATCCTATTTAGCATCCGTTGTTTTTTCAGATCCTTATCAATTAGAATTATTAAATGCCATTGTGCATCCAATAACCATTCAAGCAGCTTGGGACTGGGCGAAGGTGCAAACAGCGCCTTATGTCATCAAGGAAGCGGCATTATTGTTTGAGTCCAATGCAGTGGAAGGCTTGGATTATGTGATTGGAGTTACCGCACCTTTAGCTATACGTAAACAAAGGGTGATGGCGCGTGACCAAACTACATTGGAAGAAGTTGAGAAAAGAATGCGCAATCAAATAACTGATACAATAAAAATGCGTTTATGTGATGCGGTTATCGTGAATGATAATGTCCAATTAATTATACCACAGGTGTTGAAAATACATGAAATGATATTGACGAAGCTGAGGAGCAGTATTTAATTGTCTAATAATAATTTATTCCTTTTCAATTTTATAACACCATCTTTTTAGTCGGCCTTCAAAATCAAATGGGGTAGTGGCCTTGGTAATATCTTTGATTAATTTACTTTTTATATTTTCAGAGTCAATAATGAATTGGGTATAGTTGGTACTAAAAAATAATATGCCACCAGGTTTCATCGCTTTAAGTACATCGTTAATTAAAATAACATGGTCTCTTTGGATATCTAATATATCCTTCATCCTTTTACTGTTGCTAAAAGTAGGCGGATCCATAAGGACTAAGTCAAAATAGTTCGCTGGTAAGGTTTTTAAATATTGCTTAACATCCGCATGCACAAAATGATAAGCATTAATATTTTTTAACTGATTTAGCGCAAAATTATCTTCACTCCATTTTAGATAGGTTTTGGATAAATCAACGGAGGTAACTGATGCTGCGCCTGCATTTGCAGCATACACCGAAAATGAGCTTGTGTAACTAAATAAGTTTAATACATTTTTATCCTTACTTATTTCACTAAACATTTTCCTGGTAATACGGTGATCCAAGAAAAGACCAGTATCTAAATAATCAGTAAGGTTTACTATAAATTTTAAACCTTCTTCCTGCACTGTTATGATTTTAGAAGCGACAACTGCTTCTTCCTTTTCATATTGCCCTTCCCGGTGTGACATTCTTTTGCGAACTCGTAGATACATTTTTTCCAAGGGGACTTGCGTCATTTCTGAAATGATATCTTTACAACCAATTAACCAAGCGTCATGATCTTCGTCGCTCATGCCATGACGGCGATTGTATTCAGCAATATAAATATAGTCCTCGTATAATTCAATGCAAATGGGAAATTCAGGTAAGTCATGGTCATACAAACGCCAACAAGTGATATTTTGTCGCTTGGCTTGTTTGTATCGATGCTTGTAATTTTTTAGCAATCGATTTTTGAACATATCGTATTTCTCTACACTCATATTTATAATCCCTATTTCACTTGACAAAAAAAGAAGCGTTAGTTGGTTAACGCTTCTAAAATTAATATATTTAAAATGAATCGTACTTATCAAGTACCAATATTTATGCTTATTTCAATTTTGCTAATGCATCTGCAATTCTAGCCCAAGCTTTTTCAATGTTTGGCATGCTATTCGCAAATGAAAAACGAACACAATTAGGTTCTCCAAAAGCATCACCCATCACGGAGGATACATTTGCAGTGTTTAATAAATACATGCTAAAGTCTGGGGCATTGGCAATAGTTTGTGTACCATCTGACTTTCCATAGTAGTAGCTAACATCAGGGAAAACATAAAATGCTCCTTGTGGCGCAAAACATTTGAAACCAGGAATATTATTCACTAGGGCCAAAGTTTTTTCGCGTCTTCTTGTAAACTCTTCGGTCATTTCGATAGAAGGTTTTAAATCACCCACTAAGGCAGTGACAGCCGCTTTTTGCGTAATTGAACAGGTACCTGAAGTAAATTGACCTTGAAGCTTTTCCATCCCTTTGGCAATCGCAACATTTGATGCGGTATAACCTAAGCGCCATCCAGTCATGGCAAAACCTTTACTTAAGCCATTAATCACCACTACTTGATCTTTAATAAAATCAAATTGTGCAATGCTTTCATTCTTGCCTACAAAGTTGATATATTCATAAATTTCGTCAGATAAAATAGTTATGCCTGGGTATTTCTTAAACATATTGGCCAAGGCTTCTAATTCTTCTTTGCTATATACTGCACCGGAAGGATTACAAGGGGAAGAAAACATAAATACTTTGGTATTGGGCGTAATCGCCGCTTCCACTTGTGCCGGACTTACTTTAAATCCATCTTCCACGGTGCTTCTGATTTCAACCACTTTACCACGTGCAATTTTAACTAATTCAGAGTAAGTCACCCAATAAGGAGTTGGAATGATTACTTCATCGCCTTCATCCACCAATGCTAAAATAGCATTTGCCAAACTTTGTTTAGCACCAGTTGAAGTCACAATATTTTCAGGCTTATAATCTAAGTTATTGTCTCTTTTTAATTTACTGCATACCGCTTCTCTTAAATCAGCAAAACCTGCGACTGGGGTGTAGTGACTCCAGTTGTCATTGATAGCTTTAATAGCTGCATCTTTAATATGCTGAGGAGTATCAAAATCAGGCTCGCCTAAGCTTAAGTCAATGACATCAATTCCTTGTGCTCTTAATTCACGGCCCAATTTGGCCATTTTTAAAGTTTCAGGCTCACTAAATCTGTTTAATAAGGAGGATAAAATCATAATATATTGTTTGATTTAACAAATTTCGCAAATAAATCGCAAACGATTGTAAGTTTTGGACTTGTTATTGAATTAAATTATTCAGTGGTTGTTAATATCTATTTGAAAGGGCCAATGATATTGTCAAAATTTGGTCTGTATGCTCTTTTTCGACTAAGCTCATATTGGTAAATGGTATTACCTAGGTTTTTCATAAATGGAAGCCCAATAGTTCGGTAATCATAAGTATTGTCATTCAAAATACCGTCTGCGTTTACATAGATAACTGCACTCAGCATAAATTCCACTTTAGCTTCCATATCAATGATATAAGTGTTGTCCAATAAAAATCCATAAGCGTCACCTGCTTTACTAAATATTTTTATATTGGAAGGAATAGTGCCTCTTTCTGAACCCAACATGATGAATTTAGCATAAGCCGGATAATACGCTAAACTATCATAGGTAGGATAATTAGATTCATTTGGGGTTGTATGCATCCATTGCAGTAAAAATTTACGATCATCACTGCTTAAATTAAAGCGTTGCTTTTGGTGCATTTGTTCTGGGAAGATGACCGATTGCATGATGTGGTGTAAATCACTTAAGCTTATTCTATTTTTTTCTGAAAAATTAAGGGGGGCATTAATTAAGGAATCTTGACCATTCAAATAACCATTACCAATGAGTACATTATAGTAGGGTAGTTTCCCCGTATTATTTTGTGCTGGTTGGGTATAAATTAATTTATTATTGGCATCGTAAAAATGAACGGCTTGTGTTTGTCTGTTTTCTAGAGGGGTGCGACCGAGTTCAAGTCGGTTTCTGATATAAACTTCAGGATACCCTTTGTTGGCTAATTGGGAATGAATATATTCTTGGCCTAAAAATTCGTATAAACGGTTTGCTGCATTATTATCACTGACCACTAAAACCTCTTTGATGGCTTGTTCAATAGTTTGGCGACCATCTATTGCATAAGGATTATTATAGATGGTTTCCTGCCTGGCTGTTACACTATCGTAAATCGCAGTGCTTGCTTTGGTTAATCCTTGTACTTTTAAATTATTTAATTTTTCAAGTGCTAAAACTGATAAAGGAAATTTAACAGTGCTTGCAGGATAAAAATATTCATTTGCATTTAAGCGGTAGCTATAGTCTTTAAAATGAGGAATGTTATTTTTATCCCTATTAATTTGTGTATATAAAATTTGAATGCGGTACTGACCTGGATCAGCCAATAGGGAGGCAAAGTAATTTGGGTTTTGTTTCATTAATTCAACCAACAAAGAATCATTGGCCCCCATATTATTTTGCGCTTGCATATTTGCGCAATTAAAAAAGAAAAATAACAAGCCCAGATAAAATACTTTTTTAAACATTTTACATTTCGTTTTCAGCGAATTCATAATTAGAATAATCTTGAATCACATTGTATAAAGTGCCTCTTTCAATAGGCTGGCGTTTGGCTTGTTTGATTAATCCCACTAATTGTTCTGTTGTCATTACAGGGGTCTGTTCCTCACTACCGGCCATTGAATATATTTTAGTGGTATCATCAATGGTGCCATCAATATCATTCACCCCATAGCTTAATGTAAGTTGTGCAGTTTCGCGACCTAACATTGGCCAATAGGCTTTAACATGCGGAAAGTTATCCAAGTACAAACGAGATATTGCATACATTTTTAAATCATTGGCTAAAGTAGATTCGGGAACATCATGCATATCGTTGTCCTTGTTTCTAAATTTCAATGGAATAAAAGTATTGAAACCTTTGGTTTCATCTTGTAGCTGACGCAAGCGTTCCATATGATCAATGCGGTGCTCATATTTTTCAATATGCCCATATAATAAAGTAGCATTACTATGCATTCCTAAATTATGTGCTGTTTTATGAATATGCAACCACTCATCGGCCGTTGCTTTATCAGCGCAAATAACAGTTCTGATATCAGGATGAAAAATTTCAGCACCGCCACCAGGTAATGAATCTAATCCTGCTTCATGTGCGAGTTTCATGCCTTCTTCTGTACTTACTTTTGCTTTACGGAACATATATTCCAATTCAACAGGCGTGAATGCTTTAATATGTAATTCAGGACGATGTGCTTTAATGGTACGCATTAATTCCAAGAAAAACTCCAAGGTTAATTTAGGATGTACGCCACCCACAATATGAACTTCAGTGACAGGTTTGCCATCGTATGATTTTACAATGTCCATCATTTGATCAATGGTTAATTCCCAGCCTTCTTCCTTATGGGCATATAATTTTGAATAAGAACAAAACTTGCAGGAGAACACGCATACATTGGTCGGTTCAATATGAAAATTTTTATTGAAGTAGGTTTTGTTCCCGTGTAAAGATTCCCTTTTCCAATTGGCCAATGCGCCAACATAGGGTAGTGATGCTTTCTCAAATAAATAAACGCCATCGTCAAATGAAAGACGTTCATTTTGAATTATTTTGTTCCCAATATTTTGTAATTGATGATCCTTTTCTGCGTTTATAATTACTTGTATATTCTCCGTTTGCATTGCCCACTATTTTAGGCTACAAAGTTATGAATTTACATCACAATACTAGTTTTTTTATACCTAATTGAAATCATATTTTAGGCTAATAAGCCTGCCATACTCGCGGACAAGTATGACGCTAAAGTTCCGCATAAAAGGGCTTTTAAACCTAATTCAGCTAAGTCCTTTCTTCTGTTAGGCGCTAATTCACCAATACCACCAATCAGCATACCCACACTACTAAAATTCGCAAAACCACAAATGGCAATACTTACAATTAATAAACCTTTTTCAGTAAGGATAGGCACTGCTTTGCTAGTTAAACTTTTAAAGGCAACGAATTCGTTAATAGTTAATTTTTGTCCTAACAATGTAGCTGCATTTTGAATATCAACCGACGGAATACCCATGGCCCAAGCCATTGGATAAAATAGTTTTCCAAATACAAAATTTAAACTCAGGTGTAAGTTCGGGTTAAACAAATGACCAACGCTTAGCATGATCCAATCAATCATTGCAATTAAAGCGATAAATCCAATCAGCATCGCAATTACATTCATTGCTAATTTAAATCCATCTCCAGCACCATGCGTGATGGCATCGATGGTATTACTATATTGACTTTTCACTTCTAGTTTAACACTTCCCATGGTTTGAGATACCTCAGTTTCAGGAAATACAATTTTAGCAATCACTAATGCTCCTGGTGCTGCCATTAAACTTGCAGTGATTAATTTAGGTGCCAAATCCATTCCTGCTTGTGCACCCATATTTGCATACACAATTAAAATACCCCCAGCAATACAAGCAAAACTTCCACTCATGCTGGCTAATATTTCACTTTTGGTCATCGTAGCTAAATAAGGGCGAATCATAATTTGCGCCTCAACCTGTCCAACAAAAGCACTAGCCACATTACTTAAAGCCTCCGCACCACTCACGCGCATGATAAAATTCATCGATTTTGCTACAACTGCAACAATGCGTTGCATGATCCCGAAATGATAAAACAGGGCAACTAAAACACAAACCAATATAATTGTAGCAGTAACGTTAAATGCAAATACAAAACCACCATTGGCAAAATCAGCAACACCCGATGGGGTAGTTGCCGCAACACCACTATATACAAAAGCGGCGCCTGCGCGTGCAAATTGTTCAATTTTCCCCATGCCTCTTCCTATGATTTGGAAAAAATGGGTGACTGCTGGAATTTTTAAGATTAAAACCCCAATTGTAAACTGTAACAATAAGCCACTCATCACCAATCGGTAATTGATTTTACTTTTGTTATTTGAAAACAGATAGGCAATGATAATAATAACAATGATCCCTATAATGCCTTGAAATCGTTCCATAGCGTGATTTTAGAATCCTAAGATAAACAAAAATCCCATCCCGAGTGCCCAGGATGGGATTTTAAATGATTACCATTGGTAAACAATGATTAAATTATAAATGCGCTTGAATTTTTTTGTCTAAAACTGCTTTTGGTACTGCACCAATTTGCTTGTCAACTACTTCGCCGCCTTTAACAAATAAGATAGCTGGAATGGAAGTAATACCAAAGTTCATACTTAAGTTAGGATTAACATCCACATTCACTTTTCCGATATTTACTTTTCCTTCATATTGCACTGCTAATTCTTCAATAACTGGCCCAATGGCACGACAAGGACCACACCATTCTGCCCAAAAATCAATGACCGTAAGTTTATCACTTTCCATGACGTCTTTCTGAAAATTCGCATCTGTAAATTCTAATGCCATAATTATATATTTTAATTGGGTTGTTTATTACACTTCTTCAAAAATAGTTCCAATATTTAATAACTGCCCATTTGACTTTTCCACTTTATAAAAAAATATTGGGGACAAATTTTACCGACA
>CAJBLA010000122.1 GCA_903953815.1 uncultured Bacteroidota bacterium
AACACAAATTTAAATCAGTCAATGTATAAGTAATAGTAGATGTACCTGATGATAATCCTGTAACTAAACCACTCGAATTGATGCCAGCAAATGTCGCACTCGTTGAACTCCATATTCCTCCTGTTGTTGAATTACTCAATGACACTGCAGAGCCAACACAAACATTTCCAGATCCGGTAATTGCAGCCACAATAGGTAAAGCATTTACAGTAGTTGTATTTGTTGCAATTTTATTATTTTCCGCAGTACAAGAATTAGCATCAGTATAATTAACTTGTATTGTTTTTGAACCAGTTTTAAGCCATTTTAATGTGAGAGTACTATCATTAAAATCTTTTCCGCCTTTCGTGATAATATAATCAGTACTGGGTATTCCTGGTACCATCCATTGATAGTTTGTTTTTCCTTCTTGCGTTGTATATGTAATTTCATTATTTTGACATTCATTAAGAGCTGCTGCAACACGAAAAATCACTACAGGTAATGGCTTTATTAATATGCTAATAGCCTTAGTACTTGAACAACCATTCGCATTTGCAATTTTTAATGACCCATTATAAGTTCCAGTTATAACTGAGCTTTGAATATTAATAGTTGATAAATCTCCTCCATTTGATAAAAAACTAGCTGATGTTATTGACTGATTCAATAAGCCAGCAGTTATTGCTGGAGCATCCCAATCTATAGAATAGCTAGTAGGTGTATAGGTAGTTGCGGTGTAACTTAAAGTAGCAGTTTGAGTTACACTTTGCACATTACTAGAATAACATAATGCTGAAAGCGTTCCAGTTGTTGTAATTGTAGGTAAAGGATTTACGGTTATGTTAATTATTGTTGTCGTCGAGGGTGATATTAGATTACCAGAACCATCAATTGCAGTACTATAAGTCACCCTGAAATCTTTACTTATAAAAATAAAAGGCGAAAAAATATAAGGATTAAACGGATTTAAAACAAAAATTTGACTAGGTGACCAGTTATTTTGTCCAGCATTTGAAATTTCTGTATAAAAATAAATGGTTGAAGAAGTGTTATTATTAAAAGTTAGCACATATGAATTATCCCCTGCACATACTGTATTGATACTGGTATTAAATGTAATCTGACCTATCCCCTTAACAGACAGCAGCATCACCCCCAGAATAATATATAAAATCCTCTTTTTCAAAATATAACAAAAATATTTAATATATATAGAGATATCTCCATAAAAACAAAACGAAAAAAACCCCTCAAGATTGCTTGAAGGGTTAGCTAAAATCCTATGTTTTGTGTTAAATTTTAGTTTACTCCGTCCACCACAGCTTCTTTGTGTACTTTTTGTACCAATCCTTGCAAAACCTTACCAGGACCAACTTCGGTAAAATGCGAAGCACCATCTGCTACCATGGCTTGAACCGTTTGTGTCCACTTCACAGCGCCGGTTAATTGAGCGATTAAGTTTTGCTTGATTTGCGTTGGATCTGTCACTGCAGAAGCAGTCACATTTTGGTATACCGGACAGATAGGCGTGTTGAATGTAGTGGCTTCGATTGCAGCAGCTAATTCAATTTTTGCTGGATCCATTAATGGGCTATGAAATGCACCTCCTACTGGTAAAACCAATGCTCTTTTTGCTCCTGCAGCTTTCATTTGCTCGCAAGCGATTTCTATTCCTTTAACTGAACCTGATATCACTAACTGACCCGGGCAATTGTAATTTGCTGGCACCACTACCTCACCAGATTCTTTAGAAACTATTGCACAAATTTCTTCTACTTTTTCATCGGCCAAAGCTAATACTGCAGCCATCGTAGATGGTTCTAATGCACAAGCAGCTTGCATCGCTTTTGCTCGGATGCTCACTAAGCGCAATGCATCTTCAAAGCTTAAAGTTTGATTGGCTACGAGTGCACTAAATTCTCCAAGAGAATGTCCTGCAACCATATCTGGTGTTGTATGACCCATTGTCAAATAGGCAATCACTGAATGGATGAATACTGCAGGTTGAGTGACATTGGTTTGTTTTAATTGCTCGTCTGTCCCCTCAAACATGATATCACTAATGCGGAAGCCTACTATTTCATTGGCTTTTTCGAATAAAGCTTTTGCGGCTTCATTGGACTCGTATAAATTTTTTCCCATTCCAGAAAACTGACTTCCTTGTCCTGGGAATACAAATGCATGTTTTGACATATTCAATCGTTTGGCCAAAAATAAATCAAAGCATCCATTATACAAATAAAAATGGTGAAGCTAGGCTTCACCATTTACTTACAAACTAACTTATCACCATACTATAAACCAAAATGGTTATGGTTTGATATCCAAATATTTTAAAAATTCAGCCTTTGTATTTTCTTCTTGAAATTTACCGCCATAAAAACTAGTGATGGTATTGGAACTATCATCTTTTACACCTCTACTTGCCACACATAAATGTTTTGCATCCATTAAAATTGCTACATCTTGTGTTTGTAAAACAGTTTGTAAGGCTTTTCCAATTTGCATGGTCAAACGCTCTTGCACCTGTGGTCGCTTTGAATAATATTCAACCAATCTATTTAATTTACTTAGGCCAATCACTTTGCCACTGCTGATATACGCCACATGTGCTTTACCAAAAAATGGAACAAAATGGTGCTCGCAATTCGTATAAAAATTAATATTCTTTTCTAACAACCTTTCATTGTACTGAAATTTATTTTCAAACAATGTCATGCTTGGCATGTTCGCTGGGTTCAAGC
>CAJBLA010000123.1 GCA_903953815.1 uncultured Bacteroidota bacterium
AATGCAGGTATTTATTTCTTGAATATTAACTTTACTTTTAAACGCTAGCTGCTCTAATTCATTACAAACAGAGAGTAATCCAGATTGAGGAAATCTATCTTTAATTCGTAATGATAAATTTTCTATTGTTTGGATAGTTTTTTCAATATTAAGCTTTGTGTAATTCATCGTTAGATATATAAATTTGAAATATTATAACATTTTAAATATTATCGGCTTCAACTTAAATTATAATTCTTAATAAACCATTTACATTAATTATCTATTCGAAAGCTGAAGTATAATATTCTTTTCATTATTCTAAAACTATTTTAGTATAAACTATTTTTTTTGAATCTGCGTGTATTGCTTTTAAAATTAAGGTGTCACCTTTCATTTTATAAATTGGTGCAATCATATTATTAATTTCACCACCTTTTCCACTATAAGAAGCAAAATTACTTGTAACTACTAATTCATCTTTGGATGCTATTAATGGTGGCAACTTAATAATTGTAAATTGGCCAGTAAAATAGTTGACATAAGCTTTGGTAATATATGCAACTGTATCCCCTTTTTTGATCGACCAATATAAGTTACTTTCCCAATCAATTTTTTCAGGTGGGTATGGTTCTTTTCCATCTACTAGTATCTTGCCGGTAACTCTACTTAATGTTTGATTTTTTGTTACATCTAGGATAAGATGATAGTATCCATTAGCATCAAAAAACAAGGATTTAGTTCCACTTGAATTTAAAACAGAATCTATTTTTATGGTATAGTTTTTTTTAGCTATCATGAAATGTTCTTGAGAACAAGATGAAAAAGTAATTAAAAAGAGAAGAATTTTTTTCATAGTTTGATAGTCAAAAGAATTAAAAACAACTTGCAACTTCTATATTCATTTAAAATATTTCATTTTTGTATTCAACAATTTTATAATCATTGACTACTACATATTAAAATTATGGATAATGTATTTAATAATGAAATAATTAATTTTTTAATTTTAATAGCCTGTTTCATAGTTGATTCAATCACTGATACATTTTCATTGCTTACAATCTCCATGTTATTTTGACTAGAATTAATTAATTTATAACTTATACCCCTATATAACATTGTATATCAATGTGTTAAATGTATTTTTAGATAACAGCAATAATAGAAAATCATAATTTATTTATAGCCGTTCTAATACATTACTATAAATTATATATCTCTCAGATAAAATAATTAAATTTATTGACTAAAAAATAGCAATGAAAAACGTTTTTAAATTATTCTTGGTTACACTTCTATTTGCAATTTCAAATAATGTGTTCGCACAAACCGAAAAGCCTATCATATGTAAAACAGGGGTTTATATTAAAACTATAAAAGTTAATCAAGTAGATGAGAATTTTGATGTTCAATTTTATTGGTGGACAAGAGTTGATTCAATTGACTTAAATAAAGATTATTCTTTTATAAAAGATATAGAAGTCATAAATGCAGATGTAACTACTTTTGACATTGTTGAAACAAAAATAGATACATTAAATAAGTCCTATTTTGTAAATGGATATGCCAAAGTAACAATACCCTATAAATCAGCATATAGGGATTTTCCTTTTGACAAACAAAAGCTAGCTATCTCATTTGAAAATAAAAATAATAATATTTCAAGCATAATTTATGTTCCAGATAATAAAACAACAAGTATAAACAAATTAAATGATAGCAATATTGATATTTTAAATGGAGATCAATATAAAGTTGATCAACTTAGTGTAATTAATTTTGAACACTCCTATAATTCAAATTTTGGAGACCCAGAAATTCATAATTTTGAAACTTACTCTAGAATTTCTTTTAATATATTTATCGAAAGAAACCCATTTGGCATTTTAGCTAAAATATCACTTCCGCTTTTTGTGGTATTATTTTTAGCGTATTTAGTGTTTTTTATTCCTGATTACGAAATAGGAACAGCGTCTGCATTAACTGTTACGGCCTTGTTAGCAGGAATTGCATTCGAATGGACAATTAAAGATTCATTACCAAAGGTTTCTTATTTAACATTAATTGACAAGCTATTTTATTTAGTATACTTTTTTATATTTTATGCAATGGTTCAAACTATCATAACTTTTAACTTATCAAAAGGATCTGAAAAAAATAAATTACTATCAACTAATATTGAAGAAAAATCAAAATACATTTTCCCATTATTGTTTATTATTATGTGTGCCTTACTTTTTTTTAATGTTAAAAACGCTTAACTCATAAATGGACCAATGATATAAAGGATCGGTGCCATTTTGTTTTACTCTAATATATCTAGCACGCTGCGGCGAAAAGGTAATTTCGGTGATTCCTAAAGTACCTGATCCGGTTGTAATGGGCTTACTCCAAGCAATCCCATTATTCGAAACTTCCACCGAATAGTTTTTGGGTGAATCCCATAAAGCCCAAGTATTATCTAATTCAATTTTATTGAATTGATTTTGTTGTTTCATGTCAACTTCAAACCACTGCCCTTTATATTGCTTTTGGGTCATGTCGCGCCAACCAGTCCAATGATCACCATCTATTGCATTATTAGCAGGGACATCAATTGGTATTTTATCATCCGTGAACATGTATACGCTATCATTTACAGAAGCCTTTGCAGTCCAATTGTTCTTATTGAGTGGTATAACAGCTAGCAAATTTTTAGCGGGTAACTTCGGCGAATTTAATTGCAAATTTCCTGTTGCTAAAAACTGCCAGTCACCTGCATTGGTTTCAAACATGATATAGTTTTCATCGGCGCCGTAATAACGAACTCCTTTTACCTGGTTTATAAATTGTTTATTCCATATTAACTTTCCATTGACGCTGATAGTTTGAAGTTTAGTAAAAGAGGCCTTTGGAATCCCAACGACCGATTTACTGAGTTCAGGAACATGAACGCTAAGAGAATAATTATTCGTTGTTTTAATAATACTTACGGATACATCTCCAATAATGGCAGGGACAAGCACTTTTATACTGCGTAAAAATCCTTCCTTAGGCAAAACCTGAAATGTTTTCCATCCTGCTTCAATAGGCGAAATGCCAGCAATGGTTTGTGATAAATTGATGACTGGTGGATTCCAACCATGATTCAATGATGATCCTTCATCAAATGCATCAATTCTAGAAGCCCACCAACGATCGTAATGCTCCCATAGTGTAGAAAAACTAGCAGGGATCATGGTTTTATATCTATTATACATTCTTAGCATTGCATACTCCTGTTTACCAATAGTACAAAGCGCTTCAAAAACCCATCTGTCAAAAAAACAACTCGAGAAGGTTTTTTTGGTTAAAACAAATTCATAAATAGCATTCCACTTTGTTCGATCCGCTAAGCCGGCATTTATTGCCATCGCGTTTGCACGATCATCCGGTTCATTGACCTGATCAGACATATAAAAATTGCCTTTCCAATATTTTTTATCGAAATCATTTTTGATGCTATCCATTTTTGTATTGATAATTAAAGTGTCTGCTAAATTTCCTGTCACCAATGCCATCTTTTTTAGCGCACCTAGATCTATATACATGAAACATTTTTCAATAATTGCTATGTCTTTATTTTCTTTACCCCAATCAAACCATTGATTTTTTTTACCGAACTTATAGGTATTAAATAAAAAGTTTTTAGTTGCTGGATATACCGTTTTGATGGAAGCAAGATCACCAGTTTGTAAATAATAATACCATAACCCATATTCTCCTAAAAATTCCAACTGTTGTCCTGGATAAAATTTAGGATCTAAGGGTCGTAAAACCAATTCCTTGGCAAGTTGATGCGCATTGGAATCAAATGCATAAAAGCATTGATTTAACTCAGGGGTTCCATCACCCCAAAAGCCCACGCGCTCTCTATCTGGACAGTCAAAAAACCAATCGCGCATACACAAGTAAGCGGTTCTCGCTCCTTTTTTCCAGAGTATATTATAATCATTATCATTGCACTCAAATGATCCTGCGAATTTAGTGTCATAGCCTGTTTCACGATATTGTACAGATTTAACCACTACGCCTGCAGGTATGGTATAAACAGCACCTTCCCCACTCACCCAATTTTTAGCCTCATAAATTTCTGTCTGCTTATTTGCAACAAAGCTTTCAGTTTTGGTTAAATAAAGGACAAGTGGATTACTTGAATTTAATTGAATGGTTTTCCCTGCTGCATTTTCTACTTCTATCCAAGGTTGAAAATGACAATTGTAAGGTAATTTTCCTACCAATTTCCAAGGTACCGTATCACTATGAGGTAGTGTTTTATTTAGTGCACTATATTTTTTTAAACCATAGTCCTTAATCGCAGGATGTGAAAAATTTTTACTTTTTTGCGAATATCCTATTACCTGTATGAAAAAAAGAAAAAATGAAATTGTAAATTTTATCTTTAACGGCATAAAATAATGATTTAATGAATTCAATATTACTTAAAACTTAATATCAAGCCGTAAGCTTTTCCTAAATTACATTAAAAATAGCTCTTTACAATACAGCCACTAGTTTACCATCACTTCATCAATAAATAACCAAGCAGGTGAGCCTGCGCCAGCATTACCAGCAGGTATTTTATCCAATGGAAGTGCAATGATTTTTAAATACTTCGCTTGCGCTACTGATGTGGATATATTCAAGGTAAACTTACCATCTTTTGCTTTTTCAAAATTATCTTGTTTTGCAACTAAACTAAAATTCACACCATCCATTGAGCTTAGTATTTCAACACTTTTTGGTAAATACACCCAACTGCCTTTTGATTGAAAGAAATGTAATTGGACATTCTTTAATGATTCGGTTTTATTAAACTGCATTACAGTTTCAAAGGTTTTTCCATTAAAGCCCAGCCATTCCCCATCGTTAAAACGATTACTACTTCCAATAATGCCATTACTCCAACCTTGTGCACCTGATTGATTATACGCAGGGTCGGGTGTTGATGTATTTAAAATGGTAGCGGTTGTAGCTTTATTAATAGTGAATTCAGCATGAACCTCATTAACTACTGTATTCTCAAATAAAGCGCCAATGGAAATAGTCGCAGATGTAGAAACCGTTAATGGGGCAATTAATTTAGGACTTTTTATTGTCAATGGCTTTCCCGACATTTCATAAATAAGTTCAGCAGGGCTTGCAACACCAGTCGCTTGTAATGTAAAACCGGTTTTTTGCGCATTTAATTTGCTCTTAATTTTAATATCAAATAACTGCGTAGAATAATGAATATCATTTGCTTTTAATTGACTTAAATAAGGAACTAACCTTTTTACAAAATGATCAAACCCTGGTTTTTGTTTTGTCCAAGCAACTTCAGCAAAAGCAATAGAGCGAGGAAATAACATATACTCCGCTAATTTAACATTAGTAACATATTCGGTCCATAAATTAGCTTGAATTCCTTTAATATAAGTTGCATCTAGTTCATTTAAACCCTTAGGCATTGGATTATAATTATACACTTTTGAAAGTGGTAAAAATCCACCCCAAGCGATAGAATCTTTAGGATTAGTAGATTGATAAAAATTAAAATAACAATAATCAATTGGTGTCATGATTACATCATGATGTTGCTTTGCTGCTTCAATACCACCAGCTTCCCCTCTCCAACTCATTACTTTTGCATTCGGCGCTAAGCCACCTTCTAAAATTTCATCCCAACCAATAATCTGCCTGCCTTTTGAATTTATATACTTTTCAATTCGTTGAATAAAATAACTCTGTAAAGCATGTTCGTCCTTGATCCCTTTTTCTTTCATTAATTGCTGACAAAAAGCTGAACGTTTCCATGCTTCCTTTGGACATTCATCTCCACCAATATGTATCACTGGTGAAGGAAAGATGGCCATAACTTCATCTAAAACATCCTGTAAAAAATTAAAGGTATATTCTGTAGGCGAAAACACATCCTCAAAAACACCCCAGGTTTCCTGTACCTTTTTTTCACTTTCAAAAGTACTTAAAGCAGGATAGGCAGCAATAGCTGCACTCGCATGTCCT
>CAJBLA010000124.1 GCA_903953815.1 uncultured Bacteroidota bacterium
AGAGCCCATCTTGTTTATGAAATCAACTACTTCCTTAACTGGACCATTTGACAATATTATTATTCCTAAGAATTCTGAAAAAACGGATTGGGAAGTGGAACTAGCGGTTGTGATTGGCAAAAAAGCAAGTTATGTAAGTGAAGCCGAAGCGATGGATTATGTTGCAGGGTATGTATTACATAATGATGTAAGTGAACGCGCATTTCAATTAGAACGTGGTGGCACTTGGGATAAAGGAAAAGGATGTGATAGCTTTGCCCCACTTGGACCATGGTTGGTAACCAAAGATGAAATACCTAATCCGCATAATTTAAGATTGTGGTTGTCCTTGAATGGAAAAATAATGCAGGATGGAAACACCGATGATTTAATTTTTAATGTGCCTACACTTATTTCCTATTTAAGTCAGTTCATGACCTTATTACCCGGCGATGTAATTAGTACGGGAACGCCTGCGGGTGTTGGATTGGGCTTTACCCCAAATATTTATTTGAAGGAAGGGGATGTGGTTGAATTAGGTATTGATGGATTAGGAACTAGCAAACAAAATGTTGTTGCATACAAACCATAAATCATGAATTTACATTTGCAAGAAAAAGTAATTATTGTATCCGGTGGCGCTAAAGGTATTGGCGAAGGCATCTCTACTATATTAGCACAGGAAGGTGCGATACCTGTAATTATTGGACGTGACGAAAATGATAACAATAACTTAGTCGCAAGCTTGCAAGCAAAAGGATATAAGGCAAGTCAAGTGGTCGCAGAATTAAGTGATCCCCTACAATGTGAAAATGCAATAAAAGCAATTGTCGCAATGCATGGACGCATTGATGGATTAGTAAACAATGCAGGTGTGAATGATACAATTAATTTAGAGCATGGTAACTATGAAGGCTTTATGTCAAGCATGCATAAAAATGTAGTGCATTATTATTTATTAGCACACCATGCACTCCCCTATTTAAAAATTGCAAATGGAAGTATTGTAAATATAAGTTCAAAAGTAGCCGACACAGGACAAGGGGAAACATCAGGCTATGCTGCAGCGAATGGTGCAAGGAATGCTTTAACCAGAGAATGGGCAGTGGAATTATTAAAATATGGCATTCGTGTAAATTCAGTCATCGTAGCCGAGTGCTTTACACCACTCTATGATAAATGGATTAAAACTTTACCGAACCCGGAAGAAAAATTAGCACAGATAAAATCAAAAATTCCATTAGGAAAGCGTTTTACTACAAAAGAAGAAATAGCTAATACGGTTGCTTTTTTACTTTCCAATGCATCCAGTCATACAACAGGACAACTGGTATACGTAGATGGCGGCTATACGCATTTAGACAGAACATTATAATTCAATTAAAAACTAAATAACTAATTCTTGGCCCTTTGAATTAAATTGCACATTCAATTTAACCTATTTTGATCCTATGCAAAAGAAAGTACTAGTCAGTGGCTGTTTCGATTTATTACATAGTGGGCATATTGCCTTTTTAAAAAGTGCTGCCACTTATGGTGACTTATACGTTTGTATTGGCTCAGATAAAACAGTATATAATCTTAAAGGTAGATACCCCGTGATCACCCAAGATGAAAGAAAGTACATGATTGAATCACTTGCATGTGTTAAGGAGTGTAAGATTAATAAAGGAAATGGTATCCTTGACTTTTTAGAAGAATTGGAAGAAATTAAGCCAAATGTTTTTGTGGTGAATGAGGATGGGAATACGCCGAATAAAATTGAACTATGCAAAACAAAAAATATTGAATTAATTGTATTGGATAGAATTCCTAGTGACGGACTTCCTGCAAGATCAACAACCAGTTTAAGAACCAATTCCATCATACCATTTCGCATAGATTTAGCAGGCGGATGGTTGGACCAACCTTACGTAAACAAATTATATCCAGGCCCGGTACTTACTGTATCCATTGAACCTACCATTGAATTTAATAACCGAAGTGGGATGGCGAGCAGTACAAGAAACAAAGCTATTGAATTATGGAAGGCGCAATTACCTGAGGGAGATCCCGTACAATTGAGTAAAATTCTTTTTAGTTATGAAAATCCGCCTGGCACTTTAAACGTTGCTGGTTCTCAAGATGCATTAGGTATTGTGATGCCTTGTTTAAATTATTATCATTATAGTCAAGATAGTTATTGGCCTTCTGAAATAAAATCAATTGAAGATGAATCTATATTAAGTTGGCTGGAAGAACATCTTTATTTAATCCCACTTGATCCAAGAGGAAGTAATTATGATGTATTGGCGAATACAAATATTACAGAGCTAGGTGCAAAAAATTTAGCAGATGCCGCTATTCAATGTTGGAATGCGATTCAAATAAAAGATGTCGCCGCATTTGGAACTGCTTTTCTTGCTTCTTTTCATGCGCAGATAGCCATGTTCCCGAATATGGTTGACGAAACCATTACCCCAATTATTAATAAATACGCCTCCAAAAGTTTTGGATACAAG
>CAJBLA010000125.1 GCA_903953815.1 uncultured Bacteroidota bacterium
ATTATAGAGCACAAACTACATTCAGAAATACCAATGATGCTATTAGTGCTACTAAAAGAACTTTTGGTAATACTTCGGGCACCCTTGGAGCAACCTATAAAATTACGCCTAGTTTAAGGTGGTTAATCAATAGTGCTTTTGCATGGCGTGCACCACAGGTGAATGAATTGTATGTAAACGGCTTGCATCATGGCACAGCTAGTTTTGAAATTGGCGATCCTAATTTAAAAAGTGAAAAAGCACTTAATTTTTCAACCCAATTAAAATACCATTTGGATTCAAGTTGGCAAGTAGATTTGACTTTGTATAATAATATCATCAATGATTTTATTAATATGAATCCATCTACTCCTGCAACCTTAACCTTAAGGGGCGCTTATCCAACTTTTAAGTTTATTCAAACGAACGCCATTTTAAGAGGGATAGATTTTAGCGTGCAAAAAAACTTGAATGCCCATTTTTCTACAGGGGCTAAGACTGCTTTATTATGGGCAACAGATCGTAAGACCAATGACTGGTTGATACAGATGCCTTCTAATAGAGTGGAGGGGGATTTCAGGTATGCATTTAACACAGCAGTATTTAAAGAAGCATCCATTGAGTTGCGTTTATTACATATGATGCAACAGACAAGGATACCTAATAATATTCCTGATTATCTTCCACCACCTGCTGCTTATAATTTAGTGCATTTAGATTTTAACACGAATGTTTTATTTGGTAAGCAAAAAATTAATTTAGGATTATCTGTAATTAATTTATTCAATGAAAGGTATCGTGACTATATGAATCGATTTAGGTATTTCAATGACGAACCAGGACGCTCCATTAACTTAAGATGTAATATTAAAATATGAAACAAGTAACAAAAATTTTATTAGGAATCCTTTTTGTTTTCGGCCTAGTAGGTTGTTCAAAGAATGTAGATAAGCCCAATGATGAAAATGAACACGAGTCTATTAACAGAATAGAGTTAGTTTTTTCTGAGTCGGGTGGGTCTTCAAAAAGCTTTATGTTAGAAGATGCAGATGGAGATGGCGGCAATTCACCTTCAAGAATAGATACCATTACTGCACAAGCCAATAAACCATATACTGTTACTTTAAAGTTGTATAATATCACCAATGGTGTAGCAAAAGAGGTGAGTTCAACGATACAAGCACAAGGTGCATCTCATGAATTTTATTTTATACCAACAGGCATCACAGTAGCTATTCAAAAAACAGATAAAGACAAGAATGGATATCCAATTGGATTTCAGAGCAATTGGCAGTTTTCGACAGCAGGTACCGGATCCATCCTTTTAAAATTAATGCATAAAACAGCATTGAAAGGACCCAATGATGGACCTAATGTGGGACATAGTGATATACAAATTAGTCTTCCAACAATTATTAAATAAAATCAAACAATCAAATTTTTCAAAAAACAAATCAATTATGAAAAAAATTCTTACAATTTTAATGGCTGTACTTGTAACAAATGCGGCTATTGCACAGGTCAATTTTGGATTAAAAGCTGGATACAATGCAGCAACAGTTAATTCAAGTGACGAAGAAATTACCGCAGACGGTAAGGCTTTATCAGGTTTAAACCTTGGAGCAGTAGTAAATGTAAAATTAAAAGGCAACCTTTCTTTTCAAACTGGCTTGTCTGTAGGTAGAAAAGGTGTTTCGGTTGCACATGAAGGACATGCGGATAAATTTAAATTCACTGCAGCTGATATTCCAATGAATTTAGTTTTAAATACAAAAAGTGGTTTATTTGTTGGAACAGGTTTAAATTTTGGATATAACCTTTCTGGTAAATTAGATGCTGAAGATGATCCAGCTGAAAATTTTTCTTTTGAATTTGGAAAAGGAGCTAATTTCTTTAGATCTGACCTTGGCATTAATTTCTTAGCTGGTTATCAAACCAAATCTGGTTTATTTTTAAGCGCAAATAGTTTGGTGGGTTTAAAAGACCTTAAACCTGGACCAGAAACTTGGAAAAATAATTTATTTAGCATTTCAATAGGTTATATGTTTAAGTCTTCAAAATAAGTCAAATAGTTATTTTAAAAATTTAACATTTTAAACGCCACCCTCACTAGGGTGGCGTTTTGATTACAAGCAGTTATGGTGTAACTTTGTTTGACATGAAAAAATATGTATTTGCTCTGCTCTTAATGAGTATGGGATTCGGTTTCACGAACGCTTTGATAGCGCAACAATTTACCTTAACAGGAAAAGTATTTGATAAAGCAACTGGTAAAATTTTAGCCGGTGCAAGTGTGTATCTTCCAGAAATTAAAAAAGGCACCATCTCGAATAAAGAAGGTGTCTTCACCATCAATATAGAACAAGGCTCCCATGTTCTGGAGATTAGTTATATGGGTTATGCGACAGATGTAGAAAATATTAAGCTACAAAATAATACTTCGCAGGATTTTTATTTAAATAGTTCGGTATTAGAAGGTGGTAATGTGATTGTCACAAGTTTTTTAAGAGCCACTTCTACAAGACGTACGCCCACACCAGTGACCATTATTAAAAAGGAAGAATTATTCCGTGGCGTGTCAAGTAATTTAATAGATGCCTTATCTAAAGTGCCAGGTGTGTCACAAATTTCAACAGGGCCAGCTATTTCAAAACCAATTATTCGTGGTCTTGGATACAACCGAGTGGTGGTGATGAACGACGGGATTAGACAAGAGGGACAGCAATGGGGCGATGAACATGGCATTGAAATTGATGAATACAATGTGAGCAGAACCGAAGTATTGAAAGTGCCGGCTTCATTGATTTATGGCTCGGATGCATTGGCGGGTGTGATCAATATTATTTCTAATGTGCCAGTGAGCGAAGGGGTGATCAAAGGAAATGTATTTTCCAATTACCAAACCAACAATCGAATGATGGGTAACCACTTTGATCTTGCAGGAAACAAGAAAGGATTTATTTGGGGGATCAATTATAGTGCAAAGAATGCAGGCGATTATAAAAACAAATATGACGGCAGTGTTTTTAATTCAAGATTTTTAGAACGCAATGGTGGTGGATATATTGGTATTGAAAAAAATTGGGGGTATTCGCAATTGTCTTTCAGTAATTTTTCGCAAAATCTAGGTGTGGTAGAAGGGGATCGTGACGAAGATGGTCGTTTTGTGATGATGAAGGATGTAGGAGGTATCGCGGAGGAAGTGGTTGTGGACGCTGTCGAGGAAAAATGGTTTACACCGCGTGCACCGATGCAAAAAATTGAACATACCAAATACACATTGGATAACAATATAAAAATTGGTAATGATAGATTGAAAGCCACATTTGGATTACAAAGAAATCAAAGGATGGAATTTGGTAATGTATTAGACTTAGATGAAAAAGAATTATTTTTTGATTTAAAAACATTCAACTACTCAGTACAATATTTACAAGCAGAAAAAAATAATTGGAAGAATACCTTTGGCGTGAATGGAATGCGACAAACCAATACCAATAGAGGTGAGGAAGCCTTAGTGCCAGACTATACCAGCTTTGATATTGGTGCATTTTACTACACACAAAAGCGCACAGATAAAACAAGTTGGAGTGGAGGATTGCGTTATGATCAAAAATATATGAACTATATCAACCCTGCACAATTTGTATGTCCTCCGGGAAGGGCCTGTATTGCATTGTACGATCCTAAAGAGTCTAACAAACAGTTTAATAATATTTCGGGAGCGATTGGTGTGGCGCATTATTTAAGTGATAAAGTGACACTAAAGTTTAATATCGCACGTGGATTCCGCGCACCGAATATGGCAGAGCTAGCATCTTATGGTGCGCACGAAGGCACTAACCGATTTGAGTATGGCAATGAATTATTAAAATCTGAAAAGAGTTTACAATTTGATGCTGCTGTTGAATGGAGCAATGAACACATGAGTATTGCAGGAAATGTTTTTTACAATACTGTGAAGGATTATATCTTTTATCAAAAGTTAACTGCTGTGGGTGGAGGAGATTCAATTATTATGGACTATGCGCATGATGCTGCGGGAGAAGAACTATACGCTTTTGCATTTAGACAAAAAGATGCACATTTATATGGTGCAGAATTCAATATCGATATTCATCCACATCCATTGGATTGGTTGCATGTAGAAAATAGCGTGAGTTTGATTCGCGGACAATTTAAAGAAGCTTTGGATGATTCTAAAAATTTACCTGGCATTCCAAGTGCAAGATGGTTGTCTGAAATTAGAATCGAATTATTTAAAAAATCTAAAGCGATTAAAAACAGTTTTATCAATGTACAATTAGACAATGTGTTTGCACAGAACCATCCATTTACTGGGTACAATACAGAAACTCAAACACCTGCTTATACTTTATTGAATTTGGGTTATAGCACGCAGATTCAACATCGTAATAAAACATTGTTTAGTGTTTCCTTGGTGGGACAAAATATCACCGATGTGGCGTACCAACATCATTTGAATCGTTTAAAATATGGTCCAGTGAATGATGCCACTGGCCGCATGGGTGTATTCAATATGGGACGCAACTTTAGTTTTAAAGTGAATATTCCAATTGGGAATTAAAATAACAATATGTAATAACTCAATGGGTTGATTTTTTAACCCGTTGAGTTATTTTATTACACAATCAAATTAGCTGCATAGTAAGATAGATAAACCCCAAATTTGCAATTGTTCTAAAATAAAGCCAATTTTTATTCGGCTTTTCCATAGCCTCTTTGTCATTATTTATTTTATAAATCAAATAAATAATGAGAGCTAGATTTATAGCCCATGCTATTGCTAACATGATAACAAATGTTTGATTTAGATATAATCGTTTACTAATTGAGTAAAAGATATATAATACAAGTGTATTAAAACTTGTTAATTCATTTAAAGATTCTTTCATAAATAGAATAATTATACTGAAGTAACATTGTTATTTAAATGTATTTGGAATAAACAGATAAACATAAATAGCAATCAGAAAATAAAATCCAAGAACTATTATTGATACATATTTTAACAGCTTCATACTTTTTTTATTGATGATTGTATTTTTTCTTCATCATATAACCAGATGAAGAGATTGAATAAAATCAATAAGACTCCGATGAAGATTAAAAGATATAGCATGAATTTATTTTTTGAATTTTTTTATACTTTCTATTGCATTTTTCACATCTGATTCTAAATCAGAAGCGGGGTAATTAATTACAGAAATATTATACTTATAAAGTAAGGCTATAAATTCATAAATGGTGCATCCGCATTTCTTCGCAGCTTGACTCATGGTAAGTGAGCCACTTTCAAATAGTTTTGCGGTTAATAGAAGATAATTTTCATGATCGGACTCTGTTGTCATGTATTTCTTATTTATTCCTACAATTTAATTCAAGCCTTTCATAAAAAGATCAAGCTTAGAATAGGCTCTATGCATTTATTTTTATTAAATTGTGTGAGGTAATCTATTACCAATAAAAATAATTCCTATGAAAAAATCTACTCTATTTATTTTATCCATCCTCATTGCAATGACAAGTATAGCGCAGCAAGTGAAAACGCCTGCAGCTGCTGTATCTAAAGGTTTGACTAAAGAGGAAAAGCAAGTGATGGCTTGGATTGATGCGCATATGCCGCAGGCAATTGAGATGCTTAAGGAGTCCGTGAATATCAATAGTGGGACTTTAAATATAGAAGGCGTGAAAAAAGTGGGCGCCTTATTTGCGAAGGAATTTGAAAAAGCAGGATTCACAACAGAGTGGGTTGCGATGCCAGACTCTATCAAACGTGCGGGGCATTTAGTTGCGAGTCGTAAGTCAGGCGCCGCCGCATCCTCTAACTCATCTTCTTCCAAAAAAGGTAAACGCCTTTTTCTCATCGGACATTTAGATACAGTCTTTGAACCAGACATGCCAGCCAATCCGTTTACGATGTTGAATGATTCAACCGCAACGGGTCAAGGGGTGAACGATATGAAAGGTGGAGACGTGGTGGTGATTATGGCATTGCAAGCATTGGAGCAAGCGGGCTTATTAAAAAACACGGACATCACTGCTTATTTTACAGGGGACGAGGAGCATGCCGGTTATCCAAGGGAAGTGACTCGAGGCGATTTTATCAATAGGGCCAAGCAGGCAGATATCGCATTGGCTTTTGAAGGCGCTAATGGATTGAACTCAGTGGCCACCGGAAGAAGGGGCGCGAGCGGATGGAGACTGGATGTGACTGGAAAAACAGGACATAGTTCCGGGGTCTTCACGCCAAGTGCGGGTTATGGCGCTATTTATGAGGCGGCAAGAATCTTAAATCAGTTTAGAGAAACCCTGAGTACGGAGAAATATTTGACATTTAACCCGGGCATTTTTATTGGCGGGTCGGACATTGAATACAATAGTGAGACCTCAAAAGGCGCGGCCATTGCCAAAACCAATATTATCTCGCCGTCGGTGACGGTGACTGGAGACCTAAGGTTCTTGACCGAAGACCAAAAAGACCGCGCCAGGGTCAAAATGAAGGAAATTGTATCCCAAAACCTAGCCCAAACCAGCGCTAAAATCAGTTTTGTGGACGGGATCCCAAGTATGGCACCAACGGAAGGCAATAACCAAGTTTTAAGCGTAATCAATTCAATATCAATGGATATGGGCGTCGGCGCTACGGTGGCGGGTGACCCAGGATCCCGCGGCGCAGGGGATATTTCCTATGTAGCGGCTTATGTGGATTGTATTGATGGATTGGGGGCATCGGGACGCGGCGCGCACGCGCCGGGAGAGACCACCCACCTAAATCAACTCCCATTTTTGATCAAAAGAGCAGCATTGACGATTTATAGATTAACGAGATAGGAGAAATAGCTACCGATTACTTACAGATTTCATAAGAAAGTAATTTGCTAAATTTGATGGAACCACTGTTATTAAGATGAACCTTATCTCCAAAATCTTCCATGGTGAAGGATCCGACGTACTTACTAAGTTCAATCAATTTAGAGTCGGGGTACCTTTTACTAATCAAGTTTTTATCTTTTTCCAGGTTTGATAATAGTATTTTTTGAATAGTAGAATCAGATACAGAAACCAGATCTATGGGTTCAATTATTTTAATAAAATCAACAGCCACGCCATTCTTTTTAAATAAGTTAATGAGCTTATCATAGTAATTTAATTGAATTATATTTACAGGTGTTTTTAGGTAGCTTAATTCATCATTTATTAAAGCAGGCAGATCTTCTTTCATATGAATATTGCTATATTTTGAATATAAAAAACCAGCTCCAAAAATATTTGCGTTGTTTCGATTGATTCCCTTTTCAACTATTTTATAATTAATTTGATTTAAAATTAAATCAATAAAATAAGGTCTAAGCCGATAAAATGTAAAGTGGGCTGTTAGCCATTCATTTATTTTAAATAAAATGGATTTATTTTCTGTAATTTGGTTAAAGCTATGTTTGTAATAGGTAGAATAGTCATACATATTATTTCGCTTTATTGGATTTTGGACATAGATGCCGGCTCTCTCAATTTGAATATATACTTGCTTTAAATTTTTTAATTGGCCTTTATCTATATAATATTTCAGCTTCCAATAAGTTGACTCTAATGTTTCAGAAGGAAACGAAAAATTATGATAATTATTTTTTTCAAAACAATTACTTTCGCTAATTCCATAATAGAATTTTGAGTTACCAACAAAGAGAGTAGATATACTTTTCTTTCTTTCAAAATTATTTACAGAGGAAGATAAAATAGCATCGTTGATAAAATGAAAATTTCTTAAGAGAATCTCTAAAGGGATTAAGGATAATAATAAGAAAAGAAAGAAAAAAAGACCTCTTGCAATAAATTTTTTCATAATTTAAGTGTGTAACAACTAGGTCACATGCAAAAGTAGTAAACTTTTTGTTTTATCCAATTTATGGATTATTTTATAAACAATTAGTATATAATAATGAAAATAGCAATCTCGAGTAATTTTAATAAATATTGGCTATGTTTTTTTAGAGCCGAATTAGTATTTCAGGCCTTGGTTTTTTTATGTAACGACCCTATTACTAATTGCATTGTATATTGAGAAAAATGATGCTCCGTTTATTTATTTTAAATTTTAGTAAAGCGCTTAAGTTTGAGAAAATCTAGTAGGTTTAACCAAATAAACATTGGGACTACTACGACATATCGTGAAAAAAGGCGACGAGGTTCTTTTAATAAACGATATAACCATTCTAAGCCAAGATTACGAATCCATAAAGGTGCATGTTTAAGATTGCCGGTAAAAAAATCAAAAACTGCGCCAACAGTAATTATATAATCCACCTGACAATATTTTGACAAGGTAGCTGCAAATACTTCTTGTTTAGGGGTACTTAAGCCAATCCAAACTATATTTGCGCCTGAAGCATTAATGGCTAATCCAAGTTCAGTAAATTCTTCGTCTGTCATGAGCCTGAACGGGGGACTATATGTACCCACTACATTCGTATTTTTAAAATCTCTAGCACATGCAGTTTTTAAATCATTGGCGACCCCTTCTTTGCCACCGCAAAAAAAGTGTTTTATAGGATAAGAGGCAGCCGTTTTCATGAATTCTCCAAAAGTACCTACACCAGGACATCTGCTCATATTTTTATGGCCCTTTAATTGACCAATCCAAGCCATAGGCTGTCCATCTGGAATATTATAATAAAAACTATGTAGGGTATCTTTAAATGAAGGATTATTATGCGCAAATACTAAACCATGAGCACTAGTAGCGCTAACTAATCTATTCGAATAATTTTTTGGAATACAAACAATTGAATCTATAATTTCTTTAATAAAGCTCGTTGAATTTCCTATATAAATAGGAATGTCAATTATATTTACAGTAGTCTTACCTGGCTGCATGTTTCACTTGTTCGTTAATCCAGGCATATGTTTTACGCATGCCATCAATTAAAGGCTGATTCACTTCCCATCCAATTGTTGATCGGAATAAACTGTTATCAGAACGCCTTCCACGAACACCTAGCGGGCACTTAAAACCATATTTATCAATAAACTCTTGTCCGTCAATATTATGTATTGAAATGTCTTTTTTAGAAATATCAATTGCCATTTCTGCTAACTCATTAATTGTGACCATTTTTTCAGAACCAATATTAATTGGACCAATAAAATCACTCTTCATAAATCGTTCAATAGCTTCAAGGCAATCATCTATATATAAAAAACTTCTTGTTTGTTGACCATCTCCCCATACCTCAAAAGTATTCCCCTCAATTGTTTCCGCTGCTTTTCTTAACATTGCAGCGGGTGCTTTTTCTTTTCCACCATTCCATGTTCCATAAGGTCCAAAAATATTATGGAAACGTGCAACTCGAACATTTAAGTTAAAATTACGGTTGTAAGCTAAATATAGACGCTCGCTAAAAAGCTTTTCCCAGCCATATTCTGAATCTGGATTTGCTGGGTAGGCAGAACTTTCTTCACAGTTTGGATTACTGGGATCTAGCTGGTTGTGTTCAGGATAAATACATGCAGAAGAGGAGTAAAATACTTTTTGAACTTTTTTCTTTACAGCCTCTCTTGCAACATTCAAATTGATTAATGCAGAATTGCTCATCACATTTGCATCATTTAAGCCAGTAAAAATATAGCCGGCACCGCCCATGTCGGCTGCCAATTGATACAATTCGAAGCAATCTTCAAAAATCACATTTTCTACAGCAACAGGATCTGCTAAATCACATTGTATAAACTCATGGCAAATCTCATCTTGAGTAAGATATTCGTGTTTCTTAATATCTGCAATACGAACAAAAAACCCACTATCTTTTAGCTTCTTGGCTAAATGACCTCCAATAAAACCGCCACCGCCTAAAATGATAATTTTCTTCATATTTTTTTAAATAACTTGAACTATTTGGTATTCGAAAGTTAAGACAAAACTAAACATTCTATTGCCAAATTTAAAATGAATTTTATATTTAGAAATCTGTGTAAATGTCTGTTTTTTGACGAAGCCCCAATTTTTTAAATATTTTTTGTTTGAATGGGACTAAAAAATGAAATGGATCTTTAATTAAATGTATAGAACTTAGATAAGCTCTGCGAAATAAATGTTCTTGAGAACTAAGATTGAGAGCTTCACCTTTCATATTAGGATCAATCACAATCATTGCAAAGCCTCCCCACATTTCCCTGTAAGATTTATTATGCCAAAACGAACCAGTGATATAATCTAATTCGACATAAGAAACATTTGGATAATTGCTATAGTTCACGGATTTAATACCAGCCCTGCATTGTGGATTAAAGCTATCGTGTAATAAAATTGTTACTTTATTTTTATGTGGGTAAGCTAGAATTGACTCTAAATCTCTTTTAACTCCGATTTTTGAGTGATCTCCATCAACCAAGATGAATTCAAGTTTTTGATTTTTGTCTTCAATTTCTTTAAAAATACCATCAATTATTAGATGACTCTGCCCAACCCTAAACTGAACTTTATTAAACCCTACTTGTAAGAATTTTCTTGGAGCCTCGCTTATATCAATGGAGTAAATATGATTTGAAAATTCATTAATGACTTGAAGGCTACCTCCTTTAAATGTTCCAATTTCAATTGCCACATCTGGCTTCAAAAATTGGAGTAAATTTATAATACAATATTTTTCAGCTCTTGACATTTGCCAATCTAATTCGTTATTTATGTCAAAATCAGTAAAAAAAGGAGATCCTACATTCGAGTTCATAATTAATATATTGTGGTTAGTGAATCATTCATAGAATAAAAAGCGGATGACTTCAAAAATAAGGGTCTTTTAGCCTTATTAAACCATGATTGATATAAAATATTATACTTTATTAAGAGAAAAATGCCATAATTTTGAAGGTAGCTTTTTTTAAGGAAGAACTGAAAAAATTATACGTAATCAGCTAGTTTATAGCTATTTATGTATTTTATATGTGACTCAGAAGGCGAAGCTCTGCAAAAAACAGAATACAAATTATAA
>CAJBLA010000126.1 GCA_903953815.1 uncultured Bacteroidota bacterium
TCCTATTGTTGACACTTGGTGGCAAACAGAAACTGGTGGTATCATGATTTCCAATATGGCAGGCATTACCCCTGGAAAACCAGGCTGGGCAACCTATCCACTACCAGGAGTAAAAACAATTTTGGTAGATGATAAAGGTGCAGAAGTAACTACGATGGAAGATGGCTTGTATCGTGGAAATTTATGTATCACTCAGCCATGGCCTTCTACGTTGCGAACTACTTATGGCGATCATGAAAGATGCAGAACCAATTATTTTGCCACTTATGAAAATTTATATTTCACAGGAGATGGTGCATTAAAAAACGAACAAGGTCAAATTAGAATCACAGGCCGTGTGGATGATGTATTAAATGTAAGTGGACACCGAATAGGAACTGCCGAAGTGGAGAATGCCATTAATATGCACGCAGGTGTTGTAGAAAGTGCGGTAGTGGGTTACCCACATGATATCAAAGGACAAGGAATATACGCTTATGTCATATATACAGGATCTCATGGACAGGATACCCATGGCACTGCTGATATAATTCGTAAAGATATTTTGCAAACGGTGACAAGAATTATTGGACCCATTGCAAAGCCAGATAAAATTCAGTTTGTATCAGGACTTCCTAAAACACGTTCTGGAAAAATTATGCGTCGCATTCTGCGTAAAGTAGCCGAAGGCGAATTGAAAAGTTTAGGAGACACTTCCACACTTTTAGATCCAGCAGTGGTAGATGAAATAGTGAAAGGGGTGTTATAATATAAATTAAAATTGCACAAAAAAAGCCACGAGAATTTCGTGGCTTTTTTAATATGTCAAATAACGAAGCTATTGTTCCATTAAGTTTTTTAATTTTTTTGACAGGAAGAATAAAATGATGGAAGCAACGCCGGCCATCCCAACAAAAAACATAAAGAATTCGTGTAGGTTGGTGATTTGATAGCCAATAAAGGAGGTTGTTTTCCCATTTTCCGGATACAATGCACTAAATACCCCTGCTAATTTATTAGCAAAAGCATTTGCTGTAAACCACACTGCCATTAATAGAGAGCCGAACTTTAATGGCGCCAATTTATTCACTAATGATAATCCAATCGGTGATAAACAAAGCTCCCCAAAAGTATGTAGCATATACATGCCTATCAACCAGATCATGCTTACTTTGATCCCCGTTCCCACCCCACTAACACCAGTGGCAATCCAAAAATATCCCAATGCCAATAGCATTAAACCTGCTGCCATTTTGTAAGGAGAAGAAGGTTCATGCTTGCCTAATTTCACCCATAACCATGCAAACACGGGGGCGAAACTTACTACGAAAATTGAGTTCAATGATTGAAAGAAACTTGATGGAACAGTAAAGAAACCTAAATCACGATTGGTTTGCTCTTCTGCAAAAAAAGTTAAACTAGCCCCTGCTTGTTCAAACGCACTCCAAAAGAAAATAACAAAAAAGGAAACCACAAATATGACGGACACTTTTTGTTTTTCAATACCGCTTAATGTTTTATCTGAAAAAACAATAAATGCAATTAGAGTAATACAACCCAATAATAAATAAAATAAATAGCTCACTACTTTTACGTCGATATATACTAATGTGATAGTTACTAGTGATAACAAAAATAAAAAGCCCACCATCACTGGAATTTTTTGAAACCATTTAGGGGCATCTGCAGGCGCTTCTCCAAGTGCCTTACCGTCTGGATCTATTAAATATTTTTTTTGAAATAAAAATTGTGTAACAACACTAATTAGCATGGCTACACCGCCTGCGAAAAAAGCCCACTTGAAATCAGCTGGATTGCCTGTATCTCCAAAAAAACCACAAACAAAGGGGCCCAAAGCACCGCCGGTGTTAATCCCCATATAAAATATGGTATAGGCGGAATCAATTCTTTTATCTCCTTTTGGATACAATTGTCCAACCAAGCTTGAAATATTAGGTTTGAAAAAACCATTCCCCGCAATCATACAACCCAAACCTGAATAAAATAAAATTGCAGATAAGTCCGCATTTTCATAAAAACTTCCGCAACCAAAAAGTATAAATTCACCTATCGCCATAACCAGGCCTCCTGCGATAATAGAACGGTTGTTTCCCCAGTATCTGTCAGCGATATAACCCCCTAACAAAGGCGTCAAATAAACCAAGCCCGTATAACTACCATACACTTGGGAAGCAAATACTTTGTCAAAAAGCAATGCCTTGGTTAAAAACAATACCAAAATAGCACGCATGCCATAATAGTTAAATCGTTCCCACATTTCAGTAGCAAATAAGACATACAAGCCTTTTGGATGTTTTAGCGAAGCTGTTGACATAATCAATTTGTTATTTAATTGCCTCAAATTAATAAAATCCCTTCAATAAATTTTACTTTCGTGGAGCAATCAAACGAATTATGAATATTTTATTAATTGGCGCAGGCGGTAGAGAACATGCTTTGGCTTGGAAAATAGCTAATAGTCACCAATGTGACCAACTATTCATCGCCCCCGGAAACCCTGGTACTGCTTTGTTTGGAACCAATTTGCCAATTAAAGTAGGTGATTTTGATGCTTTAAAAACTGCAGCGCTCTCGAATAAAATTGAAATGATTATTGTGGGTCCAGAAGACCCTTTGGTGAAAGGGATTTATGATTTTTTTGGGGAAGATCCCGCAACCCAACATATTAACTTGATTGGGCCAAGTGCACAAGCTGCTCAATTAGAGGGTAGTAAGGCATTTAGCAAACACTTTATGCAAAGGCACCAAATTCCAACAGCAGGCTATGCTGAATTTACGCTTGACAACTATGAACAAGGAAAAGAATACATCGCCAAACATACATTACCCGTGGTACTAAAAGCCGATGGGTTAGCAGCTGGAAAGGGCGTCATTATTGCGTTTACACACAAAGAAGCCATTGAAAGTTTTGAAGAAATGATCCTTAACAAACAATTTGGGGATGCCAGCGCTAAAGTAGTCATTGAGGAGTTTTTGACTGGGATTGAAGTCAGTGTTTTTGCATTAACAGATGGTAAAAATTATAAAATTATAGGGCATGCCAAGGATTACAAACGAATAGGGGAAGGCGATACAGGACTTAATACAGGTGGAATGGGTTGCGTAAGCCCAGTGCCATTTATGGACGATGCATTTATGCAAAAAGTGGAGGAGCGGATTATAAAACCTACGATTCATGGCATCCATCAAGAAAGTATGACTTATAAGGGTTTTGTATTCTTTGGGCTAATGAATCAAGGAGGCGACCCCTACGTGATAGAATATAATTGCCGATTAGGGGACCCAGAAACGGAAGTAATTCTACCCCGATTACAAACCGATTTAGTGAGTTTATTAGCAGCGGCCGATAATGGCACTTTAGAAGACGTCAATATTGAATACCATACTGCAAGTTTTGCAACCGTTATGGCAGTAAGTGGTGGTTATCCGGGTGCCTACAAAAATAATTTTATCATTACGGGTATTGAACAAGCAAAAGCGCTACCAGATATCCATGTATTTCAAGCTGGTACTGCCTTTCATGAAAACAGTATAGTTACAAATGGTGGTCGTGTTTTAGCAGTCACAGCACAAGGCGCTAACTTACAAGATGCTGTTTCAAAAGCAAAAAATGGTTTGTCTAAGATCCATTTTGATGGTATGTATTTCAGGAAAGATATTGGGTTTGAATTTCCATAAATTTTTACTTGAAAATTCTTTTTTGATTCATTTGTAAAAAGCTTTGTATTTCGGTAATTTTAGTTGAATTTTGCTACATTCAACTAGTATTATTCAAATAACGATTTACAATGGGCATATTTAACTTTTTTACACAGGAAATAGCAATGGACTTAGGTACTGCTAACACCCTTATCATACACAATGATGAAGTTGTAGTGAATGAACCCTCTATTATTGCTTTGAATAGAAATAATATGAAGGAGGTTTTAGGCGTCGGCAAAAAAGCATTGCTTATGCATGAAAAAACGCATGAAAGTATAAAAACAGTGCGTCCATTAAAAGATGGTGTTATTGCCGACTTCAACGCTGCTGAATTAATGATTCGCGAGTTGATGAAAATGATTTATCCAAAGAA
>CAJBLA010000127.1 GCA_903953815.1 uncultured Bacteroidota bacterium
AATTCCATGAATTGTTTACCTTAGTGTCTCATTACAATTGAATTGATTTATGAGAAATTTTGTTACCTATTTAGGATTGATTATAGTTGTTTTATTTTCAGCATGTAATAAATCTGTAGTGTATGAGTTGGATTATGCATATAACAAACGTCTTATTACTAGTGAAGTAAGGGATAAATTTGTTGGAAATTGGTCAAGAAGCATCACTTTACAAATGCCTGATTTAGTATTTAATGCAAAGGATTCTATCAATCCTGGAGTAATAAAATTTGCGGACACTATTATAATTAGAACGATTAAGGATCCTAATGATAAAAATGGTTTAGCTTATTTGGATTCATTGAATATTATTTATCCCAAATCACCAGGAAATATGGGTGATTTAGATAGTGCGCATGTTCATATTTCAGATACACTAACCTATACCTATAGGCCATTATTGATTAATGTGAATTATAATCCATACGATTCTACAATCAAAAATGCGGTCTTGGAATTTGAAGGTCAAGGAAAAAGGAATGCTAAATTTAGTAATAGTCTAATTTTAGAGTCTGGAAATTTAACCTTAAGAAATAAAGCATCTATTTATATTGGTTTTTGGAATAGCTATTTAACAAGATTCTAGAAAGCATCATCTTATTATTATATAAATAACGTGCAATTTCTTGTGCGTTATTTTTTTTATAAAACTTTACATTATGAGTACGAAACAAATTGAAATGGTTTTAGCGCCTAAGCAACCCCATTTTGTGGGAGATGGATTTAGGGTGCATAATTTTATTCCAAGTGGATATGGTTTAACGATGGAAAGAATGGATCCTTTTATTATGTTAGATTATGCTTCTCGATATCATTTTCCACCCACTGGAAAACCAAAAGGGGTAGGCGTGCATCCACATCGTGGATTTGAAACAGTAACTATAGCCTATAAAGGAAGTGTTGCGCATCATGATAGCGCTGGAGGAGGTGGTGAAATTAAGGAAGGAGATGTGCAATGGATGACAGCAGCAAGTGGCGTATTACATAAAGAATATCATGCAGAAAGTTTTTGTGCAACCGGTGGTGATTTTCAAATGGTACAGTTGTGGGTGAACTTACCTGCGAAGGATAAGATGAGTACACCAAAATACCAAGCGATTGAGAATAGTAATATTCCAAAAATAAAAGTAGACGGAGGTATCGTTGAAGTGATTGCAGGATCCTATCAAGCTCATCAAGGAGCAGCTACTACTTTTACGCCTGTAAATATGTTGAATGCAAAATTAACTTCAGGCGGTAGCGCAACATTTAGTTTCCCTGCCAATCATAATACTTGCATCTTAGTTATAGAGGGGGAAGTGATTTTAAATGATACTGAAGATGTTCCATTAGATCATTTGGCACTATTTAAAAATGAGGGGGAATCATTTACCATTAAAGCAATGCAAAATAGCATTGTTTTAATTTTAAGTGGAGAACCTATCAATGAACCCATTGCTGCACATGGCCCATTTGTAATGAATACAAGAGAACAAATCATGGAAGCCTTCCAGGATTATGAGTTGGGAAAGTTTGGGGAATTGGCGGATTAGCAGAATTATAGAATTAGTTCTATCAGTTAGCTATAGGGTTATTGTAAAAAAACTAAGTATTTTTACAGACTTAAAAACTAATTAATGCGCAAAAAATGGTTGCTATTATTTTTATTGTTTCCAGCCTTAGTTCATGCGCAGTACCAAATAAAGATTAAGGCGACAAATACAGCTGACAGTATCGCATATTTTAGAGGAACTGTCTTCGATGATAAAAACTATATCCCAAAGGATACCATCAAATTATACAAGGGTAATTATACAGTGGCTGCGAAGAAGCCAATTATAGGGGGCATTTATTTTTTGTATTTCCCAAAATCTAAACAAAAGGTTTTTTTTGCACTAGAGAATTTGGATTCAATCAAAATTGAAATCCGAGGTACAAATTATTTAGATAGTACAAAGTTTAGCAACAAAGCAAATCAACAATTTATTGAATATCAGTTATTAGAGAATAAATTATCTAATTATGATACTATGTATGCTGCTGAATTAGCGAAAGGTAAAAAGTTTAACCTGGCACAAAAAGCTGCGTTTTTTCAACCTAAAACGAGTCAATTAATATCATACAGAACAACGCTTTTAAAAAATTTAAAGCAAGTAAATGCCTTGTTTTTGCATTTGAATACCTTAAATATATTGGATAGTTCAGTACCTAGCCGAAAAAATTATAATGGCAGAAATGAATTAATAAAACGCATCGATTTTAAAAATCCTAAGTTATTATTTACACCAAATATTAAAAATGTACTCAATGAATATTATTCTTATTACCCATTACAGGCCGATTCGTTGAATAAAGGCCTTGATACGGTTATGAATAAAGTGGATGGAAAATCGAATATGAGTATGTATATCACTGACTATTTTATTAAGTTATTGCATAACCGTGAAATTGTGAATAATACGGAAGCGTATACCTATTATTTAGAAAAGTATATTTTAAATCAAAAATATAAAATTTCAGACATCAAGCAATTGGGCCAATTAAAAAGTGAATTAGCTAATTTAAAATCATTGCAACTGCAAGATACCTGTGTAAATATGATTTTAAAAGATACGGCAGGGCAATTACAAAATTTACAAGAATTCGCAAGTCAAAATAAATTTACATTAATCATATTTTATGATCCCACTTGTGAGCATTGTAAAGTTGAACTTCCTAAAATGGATAGTACTATTAACTTACTCGAAAATACCTATAATATAAAAGTTGGAAGGTATGCGGTTTGTAATGAGCCTAATTTACCTGTAAGTATATGGAAAGACTTTATTGTAAAATATAATTTAAGTAAAAATTATATCAATGTGAATTTGGGTAATAATATGGATTTGAGGAAAAGTTATGATGCTTTTACAAATCCCATATTTTACTTGGTAAATAATAAAGGGATTTTATTAGGAAAAAAGCTGAGCCCACAAACAGTCAGGAATTTGATTTTGGCTAATTATTTGAAATAAGCTACAATAGTTTTATAAACTTTATCAGAAGTGACCTCATTAATGCTGCTTATTTTTTTTATAAGTCTTGATTTATCAATGGATCTTATTTGATCAATCACAATTTGACCTTTTTTGCCATTCACAATACAATCAATTCTTGTTGGATACTTTTTTAAGGTGGAAGTGAGTGGGGCAACTGTAACTGTAGCTGAATATTTATTTATAACATCAGGTGAGAGAATCACACAGGGCCTAGCTTTATTAATTTCACGACCAATAGTTGGATCTAAGGAAGTGAGCCATATTTCATTTTTAAATACTACCATGTCCAATCCTCCGGAATTGGATCTTCAAAATTCAACCAATCTTTTTCATCTTTTGTGAGGTTGTTAGCTGCTTTCTTATAAATCTCTTCCCAGCCTGCTCTTGAATCTTTTACCACTGGTTTTAAAACGATGCAATCTTCACGAAGTTCAATTTGGACTTCATCATCCAACTTATAATCAACAATGATTGATTTAGGGAGTCTTAATCCTTTTGAATTACCAATTTGTACGATTTTAGCCTTCATTTTCTAAAGTTATTACAAAGTAATTACATTATATTATTTTGGTAGTTATTTTTTTTTATTATTTCTCATAACTAATCATTCTTTTATGCAAACAGCTATAAATAGAATTAAATCTATACCCATTCAATATCAATAGTTCAACAGATAAGTTCCTTAATTTTAGGTTGAAATTTATTAGAATCACTAAAATTAACCCAATGGAAGCCAGCGTAATTATAGCAGATGACCACAGTATTGTGAGAATGGGGTTGAGTTCCTTAATTAAGCAATTCAATGTACAAGTGGTGGATGAAGTGGCAACATGCAATGAATTAATGCAGCAATTGAAAAACAACACTTACACGCATTTGGTATTAGACATCATTTTACCCGATGGCAATACTTTAGAAATCATTGAGAATATAAATAATTTGTACCCTAAATTATCTATTTTGATTCATTCTATGCAACCCATTGAAGTTTATGGTAAAATTTTAAAGAAATATCAAATACATTCCTATTTGTACAAAGGCGTTTCAGAGAATGAGATTAAATACCATATTGAATCCTTTATTAAGTCAGTACCATTGGCAATGTCAAAGGTGGTTGACAATGAATTAAATCCATTTTCTACATTAGCTGTAAGAGAATTAGAAGTATTACATTATTTATTAAATGGTTATAGAACCAAGGAAATAAGTACCCTTTTGGGGCTTAAAATGAATACGATCTCTACCATAAAATCGGTTATATTTGATAAAGTAAAGGCGGAATCATTTACGCATCTTTTACAATTGGCACATGCGAATCAAATTAGTTATTAAAAAGGCACTTTTCATTTTTTTGCTCCTGTTAATAGGGGCTTCC
>CAJBLA010000128.1 GCA_903953815.1 uncultured Bacteroidota bacterium
GATGAAAGTTGTGTGTTTGAAAAGGATGTCGCCACTTGTGCAAATTATTTTCATGGTATCAATATTAAGTTAACCAAATGTAGTGGACCAACACCGGCATTAAGAATGATCAAGGAGGCTAAAGGGTTGGGATTGAAAGTAATGATGGGAAGTATGAATGAAAGTGTGATTGGTTCAGCCGCAATTGCACAGTTTTTACCACAATTAGATTATGTGGATATGGATGGTCCTTTATTAATGACCGAACTAAATGGCGTAGGACTTGATTTTAGTTTTACGCAAAGCAGTGGTAAAATTGCACCATTACATAGGCCAGGATTGGGTGTGCAGTATCGTATGCCGTTTAAAAAATAAATAGTTTATTTGAAATAAATTTTATGACACCAGAACGTACTAGTAAATTATTAAAAGTTTTAAGCAAGCGACAAGCCAATTTGACGGTGGTTTTGGAGAATGTACAGGATCCACATAATGTGTCTGCTGTAATGCGTACCTGTGATGCTGTGGGTATTCAGGATGTGTATGTGCTTACCACTAAAATACCAAGACATAAAAAATGGGGATATCGTAGCAGTAGTAGTGCACTAAAATGGTTGACCATTCATGAATTTGATAATTTGGAAGAATGTGTTGCAGCGTTAAGAAAAAATTTCACAAAAATATTAACCACCCATTTGTCAAGCGATGCAGTGAGTTTGCATGATATTAATTTTACAGAATCCGTTGCCTTGGTTTTTGGCAATGAACATGCAGGTGTGACAGAAGAATTTAGAAATTTAGCAGATGGTAATTTTATTATCCCACAAATGGGTATTATACAAAGCTTAAATATATCAGTAGCATGTGCAGTGAGTATTTATGAAGCCATGCGACAAAAAATGAACGCGGGACATTATAAGCAAGCCACACTTCCTAAGCAGCAAATGGATGAATTATTAACGCAGTGGGGGTTTGAAGAGGAAACACCTGAAGTGTATAACAATTCAAAGTTGAAGCGAAGTTAATCTGATTTTATAGCGAAGCGTAATTATACTTTAAAGCGAAGCTAAAATGAAATTTAATCGAAATCATTTTTAAGGTAAGCATTACATTTGTTCTGGTACTGCAATTCCCAAACAGCCCATCGCTTTTTGTAAAGTAGCCGCTGTTAAAATACCAATTTTTATTCTCAATTGCTTTTTCGTTTCTGAGTCCGCATTCGCAATAGAATGTTCCGTATAGAAGGTATTGAACAATTTTGCTAAATTAAAAGCATAAATCGCAATTTTTGAAGGATCTAAATTTTCAGCAGCTTCGTTAATGATGGCCGGGAATAGCGATAGTTCAATAGCTAATTGTTTTTCCAAGGGCAATAATTCATTTGCCGTAAGTGTTACTGCAGTACCTGTTTTACGTAAAATGCTCTTAATACGCGCGTGTGTGTATTGAATAAATGGACCCGTGAAACCATGAAAGTCGATACTTTCTTCTGGGTTAAATATCATTTTCTTTTTAGGATCAACCCTTAAAAGGAAAAATTTAAGTGCGCCTAATCCTATGGTATTGTATAATTCTTCGAGTTGTGTTGGTGTGAAATCAGACACTTTACCTAATGCTTCCGTTTTTTCTTTAGAAATATTAATCATTTCATCCACCAAATCATCTGCATCCACTACAGTGCCTTCGCGACTTTTCATTTTGCCAGTAGGGAGTTCTACCATGCCATAGCTTAAATGATATATGCCATCTGCTGCGGGTAATTGTAACTTTTGACAAATTAATTTTAATACTTTAAAATGATAGTTTTGTTCATCCCCCACAACATAAATACTTGCATCCGTATTAAATTCTTTTTGTTTTAATTGGGCAAGTCCAATATCCTGCGTCATATAAACGGAGGTGCCATCTTTACGACGCACAATTTTTTCGTCTAATCCATCAACGGTTAAATCAATCCAAACTGAACTATCTTCTTTTTGAAAAAATACTTTTTTTGTTAAACCTTCTTCCACCAATTCTTTGCCTAATAAATAGGTATTGCTTTCGTAATAGGTTTTTAAAAAGTCCGAACCTATTTTATTGTAAGTCACCTCAAATCCTTCGTAAACCCATGCATTCATTCTTTTCCATAAATCAATCGTCGCTGCATCGCCTTGTTCCCATAGTAACAACATAGCTTGCGCGCCTTTTAAAATGGGGGCTTCCTTTTCAGCAGTTTCTAGTAACATACCGCCAGCCACTAAATCAGCGACTTCTGCTTTATAGGCATCATTATATTTGACATAGTAATCACCAACAAAATGATCCCCTTTTTGATGGGTGTCCGCAGGGGTTGCGCCATTGGCAAATTTTTGCCAAGCAATCATACTTTTACAAATATGAATACCGCGGTCATTTACAATACATGTTTTAAAAACTTCATGTCCTTGTAATTTTAAAATTTCAGCAATACTCCAACCTAAAAAATTATTTCTTAAATGTCCTAAGTGTAATGGTTTATTTGTATTGGGGGAGGAATACTCCACCATAATTTTTCGTTTGTTTTCAGCAGCAGGAACTAATTGTTTTGGATCCGTGGTGTTGATAAAATTAAACCAATAATCATTACTGATCGTAAAGTTTAAAAAACCTTTGACAATATTAAATTGGGTAAGTATCCCTGGCATATCAGCCATTATTGCGGCACCTAGTTCATTTCCTAAAGCATCTGGACTTTTTCCTAATTGTTTCACAAATGCAAATAATACAATGGTATAATCACCTTCAATTTCAGGTTTGGTGGCATTCACCAATACCTGATCTGCTGGTATATTTACACCATATAATGTATGAATACATTTTGAAGTGGACTGCTTTAAATTAGTTATCAAATTCATAAAGTAGGGTTGCCTCCTGCAAAAGTAATTAATTAAGATTACCTTTGTGCATACATGTTAAAACTGCATGAAATAATTAGTCAAATCATTCTTAAATTGATTGATTGGGTTTACCCGGTTTTTCAAAAAGTAATGTCATTGAAAACATTCAGGTATGCAGCCTGTGGCGGTGCTAATACCGTTCTTGATATCTTATTATTCTTTGTTTCCTATAATTACATTTTACACAAGGAAATTATTCATTTTATAGGTTTAAGTATCAGCCCCCATATAGCTTCCTTTATCATTAGTTTTTGTATCACTTTTCCTATAGGTTTTTATTTAAGCAGGTATGTGGTGTTTCAGGAAACTGCGGTGCCTAAAAGGAAACAGCTGATGAAATACTTTTTTGTGGTATTTGGCTGTATTGTTTTAAACTATATCTTTTTAAAGTTATTTGTTGATTATTTTGGCTGGTATCCAACGATAGCCAAAATTGTTACCACCTTTTTTGTGGTCATTTTTAGCTATACTAGCCAGAAAAATTTCACTTTCAAGTCGGTGGCGCCTGATGCTTAATCAGGTTTTATCCATCTTAATCTGGACTTAATAACTGACTTTTCTGCTCCTTTATTTTAAAAATATGCCATTTCAGAGCCTGAATAAGGCTGATTTACTGCCATTTATGACAAATTTGCACCTAACTGCCAATGGCATAATGATTGTCTATAGTAGAGTAATTAAACATTGAAAATCAAGCAATATGGGAAAAATAATAGGAATTGACTTAGGTACCACAAATAGTTGCGTATCAGTTATGGAGGGTGGTGAACCAGTAGTTATCGCCAATGACGAAGGACGTAGAACCACCCCGTCGGTAGTCGCGTTTTTGAAAAATGGGGAGCGTAAGGTAGGGGATCCTGCTAAGCGTCAAGCCATTACTAACCCTGAAAACACCATTTCAAGTGTGAAGCGTTTTATGGGTCGTCGTTTTAATGAAGTTTCAGAAGAAAAAAGTCACTGGAGCTATAAAATAGTACAAGGTGAAAATGATACAGTTCGTGTAGCGATCGATGATCGTATGTATACGCCTCAGGAAATTTCAGCAATGGTTTTACAAAAAATGAAAAAAACTGCGGAAGATTATTTAGGTACAGAAGTAACAGATGCGGTAATTACTGTGCCTGCTTATTTTAATGATGCACAACGCCAAGCAACTAAAGAGGCGGGTGAAATTGCTGGCTTAAATGTTCGCAGAATTGTAAACGAGCCAACGGCTGCGGCATTGGCTTATGGTTTAGATAAGAAAAATCTTGAGCAAAAAATTGCAGTATTTGATTTAGGTGGTGGAACTTTTGATATTTCTATCTTGGATTTAGGAGATGGTGTATTTGAAGTAAAATCAACAAATGGCGATACGCATTTGGGTGGCGATGATTTTGATAAAGTGATCATGGACTTTTTAGCGGATGAGTTTAAAAAACAAGAAGCGATTGATTTAAGAAAAGATCCAATGGCTTTACAAAGATTAAAAGAAGCTGCTGAAAAAGCGAAAGTTGAATTAAGTTCTTCTTCTGAAACAGAAATCAATTTACCTTATATCACTGCAGTGGATGGTGTTCCTAAGCACTTAGTGTTAAAATTATCAAGAGCAAAGTTTGAATCATTAGCGGATAATTTATTTGCAAGATGTTTGAAGCCTTGTGAAGCTGCATTAAAAGATGCAGGTTATTCCACCTCTCAAATTGATGAAGTAATATTAGTAGGAGGTTCTTCAAGAATTCCTAAAGTACAGGAGTTGGTTGAAAAATTCTTTGGTAAAAAACCAAACCGTTCTGTAAACCCGGATGAAGTGGTTGCGATTGGTGCTGGTATCCAAGGTGGTGTTTTGACTGGAGATGTAAAAGATGTATTGTTATTAGATGTAACGCCATTGAACTTAGGTATTGAAACAATGGGTGGTGTAATGACAACGATGATTTCTTCAAACACAACGATCCCTACAAAAAAGACCGAAGTATATTCAACAGCGAGCGACAATCAACCAGGTGTACAAATTCATGTAATTCAAGGTGAGCGTCCAATGGCTGCGCAAAATAAAAGTTTGGGTATGTTTAACTTGGATGGTATTCCACCAGCACCAAGAGGCGTTCCTCAAATTGAAGTTACTTTTGACATTGATGCAAACGGTATCTTAAACGTAAGCGCAAAAGACAAAGGCACAGGTAAAGAACAAAAAATTAGAATTGAAGCGGGTAGTGGTTTGACTAAGGAAGAAATTGAAAAAATGAAAGCCGAAGCAAAAGCCAACGAAGCAAGCGATAAAATTGAAAAAGAAAGAGTTGAAAAATTAAATGAAGCGGATAGCTTAATTTTCCAAACAGAAAAACAATTGAAGGAATTTGGCGACAAAATCCCTGCTGATAAAAAAGCACCAATTGAAACTGCTTTAGAAACATTAAAAGTTGCACATCAAGCGCAGGATATCACACAAGTAGAAGTAGCATTAGCTGCAATGAATACTGCATGGACTGCTGCAAGTGAAGATATTTACAAAGCACAAGCAGCGGGTGCAGGTGGTCCTGAAGCAGGTGCGCCAGGTGCTGACGGTGGTCAAGCAAATGGTGGTGCAAGCAACGATACTGTGGAAGATGCACAGTTTGAGGAAGTGAAATAAACAATCTTTCTTTAGTTAGAAATATTTGTGAAATAATACGTTTTGGTTAAGCCCTTTCAGTAAAAACTGGAAGGGCTTTTTGGTTCATATATATTGTTGTACTTTCGCGCCACATTATTCATATATGAAACGAATTGAAAGACATCGAGCGATTTTAGGGGTGGACGATAAGGCTACCTTAAGTGACTTAAAAAAAGTATATCGTAAGATTATGATGGAATGGCATCCTGATAAATTTCAGGATAGTGAGGATGCTAAAAAAGAAGCAGAAGTTAAATCGGCCAAACTAATTGCCTCTTACCATTTTTTGGTGAGTGTTCATAAAGAAACGCATGAAGCCACCTATGCAGAATACACTAAAACAATTTCCGAAGCCAGTATGGATGATTTTGAATTCAAGTCTGAAATATTAAGGGTCGTTTTCTCAGATGGCAATGAATATGAATATTATGGCGTGCCCAAAGCGATTTATGTAAAATTAGTCAATTCAGATACCCCAGATCGTTTTGCAAGACGACATATCTACGAAAATTATTTATATCGCAGTACCAGCAAAATTGTTGGAGGGAATTAGATTTTCCCCCCTGTTTTCATTAACATTTTGATGATTTTTTTCCGTTTTTTATAACAGAGTAGGCTGTTATTTTAGTAGTTTTACACCTCAAACTATTTATAATAATATACCTATGGAAAACAATACAAATAATTCAGGTGAGGCAAAATGCCCTTATAAAGGACCTGCTGCAGTTGCGGGTAAACAACCGAGTGCAGGAACTGGTACAAGAAACCAAGACTGGTGGCCAAATCAATTGAAATTAAATATTCTTCGTCAGCATTCTACATTGTCTAATCCTATGGACAACTCATTTAATTATGCAAAAGAATTTGCATCCTTAGATTTAAAAGCTATAAAAAAAGATATTGTTGATTTAATGACAAATTCACAAGAATGGTGGCCTGCAGATTATGGTCATTATGGCCCTTTCTTTATTCGTATGGCTTGGCATAGTGCAGGAACTTATCGTACCACAGATGGTCGCGGTGGTGGTGGTGCTGGTATGCTAAGATTTGCGCCATTAAACAGTTGGCCTGACAATACCAATTTAGATAAAGCGCGTTTATTATTATGGCCGATCAAAAAGAAGTATGGTCAAAAATTATCTTGGGCTGATTTAATGATACTTACAGGTAACTGTGCATTGGAATCTATGGGATTCAATACATTTGGATTTGCTGGAGGAAGAGCAGATGTATGGGAGCCACAAGAAGATGTGTATTGGGGAAATGAAAGAGAGTGGTTAGGAGATAAAAGATATACAGGCGATCGTGATTTAGAAAATCCATTGGCTGCGGTGCAAATGGGTTTAATTTATGTGAACCCAGAAGGACCAAATGGCAATCCTGATCCTATCGCATCAGCACGTGATATTAGAGAAACTTTTGCGCGTATGGCAATGAATGATGAAGAAACAGTTGCGCTAATCGCAGGTGGACACACATTTGGTAAAACACATGGTGCGGCAGATCCTGGTAAATATGTAAGCAAAGAGCCTGCAGCTGCAAGTATCGAAGAACAAAGTACAGGTTGGAAAAATACCTATGGAACAGGTAACGCACAATATACGATTACATCAGGTTTAGAAGGTGCATGGACAACCACGCCTACAAAATGGAGTAATAATTATTTTGATAATCTTTTTGGATTTGAGTGGGAATTAACAAAAAGTCCAGCAGGTGCAAATCAGTGGAAGCCAAAAGCGGGTGGTGGTGCAGGTACTGTGCCAGATGCACATGATCCAGCTATCACACATGCACCAACCATGTTAACGACAGATATCGCATTAAGAGTGGATCCAGCTTATGGAAAAGTTTCAAAAAGATTTCATGAAAATCCAGATCAATTTGCAGATGCATTTGCAAGAGCATGGTTTAAATTAACGCATCGTGATATGGGCCCGCGTTCTCGTTATGTAGGCGCTGAAGTTCCTGCAGAAGTTTTAATATGGCAGGATCCAATACCAGCAGTTACCCATAAATTAATTGATGCTTCTGATATCGCAGCATTAAAAACAAAAATTATTTCTTCTGGTTTAACCGTGTCTGAATTAGTTGCAACTGCATGGGCTTCTGCTTCCACTTTCCGTGGATCAGATAAGCGTGGTGGTGCAAATGGTGCACGTATTCGTTTAGCGCCACAAAAATTTTGGGCAGTAAACAATCCTGCACAATTATCAAAAGTGTTAGATGCTTTGGAAGCAATTCAAAATGCATTTAATAGTGCAAATACAGAAAAGCAAGTATCCATTGCTGACTTAATAGTTTTAGCAGGTGCTGCTGCCATTGAAAAAGCAGCGAAGGATGGTGGACATGAAATAAAAGTTCCTTTCACCCCAGGTCGTACTGATGCATCACAGACCGAAACAGATGTTGAATCATTTGCGGTGTTAGAACCTATTGCGGATGGATTCCGTAACTATATCAAACCACGTACTTTAATATCTCCTGAAGAAATGTTGATTGATAAAGCACAATTATTAAATTTAACATCACCTGAATTAACAGTACTTGTTGGTGGGTTACGTGTGTTGCATACTAATTTCGATGGATCAAATCACGGTGTATTTACAAATCAACCTGGTGTATTAACCAATGATTTCTTTGCGCATTTAATTGACTATTCAACCACTTGGAAAGCGACCGATGCACATCAATACATCTTTGAAGGAACTGATCGTGCAACTGGAAAAGTTAAATGGACAGGAACAAGAGTTGATTTAATATTTGGATCTAATTCGGAATTACGTGCATTGGCTGAAGTATATGCATGCGACGATGCTAAGGAAAAATTCTTGCATGACTTTGTTGCAGCATGGACTAAAGTGATGAACTTAGATCGCTTTGATTTAGTATAAAATAATATTTTTATATATTAAAGCCTTCTCAATCACATTGGGAGGGCTTTTTTGTGTGTATTAATAACAAAAGCGGAGTGATTTTAAATGTATTTTACATAAATTGCTAACTCAAAATAATGAATATGGGATATCATCCAAATTTTCGAATCAATGTAGTGTCTTACTTTAAATCTGGTATAGCAATTTTTGCGCTACTAATTAACCTAAACCTGACTGCGCAAACAAAGCTCGATTTAACTACGATGAGCGAATTTAATAAACCTACGGCTAATTGGCATATTGCAGGAAGCGTATATGCTGATATTAACAAGAGTCATCATATTAGCTTTACGCCAGGCACTGGCATACTCGTTAATATACCTGATTCAGCAGCGCGTAAGGATTTATTTACCATATTCAAACATGGGGATATTGACCTTGAATTAGATTGTATGATGGCGAAGGAATCTAATTCAGGTATTTATTTACAAGGCAGGTATGAAATACAATTATTAGATAGTTGGGGCGTCATTAAACCTAGGTCAACTGATATGGGTGGTATTTATGAACGTAACGATAGTAAAAGACCCGAAGGACAAAGAGTATTTGATGGTCGTGCCCCAAGACAAAATGTAAGTAAAGCGCCTGGGTTATGGCAGCATTATAAAATTTCATTTCAAGCACCTCGATTTGCGAATGGTGTAAAAACAGAAAATGCAAGAATTTTAAAAGTGGAATTAAACGGCGTGGTGATTCAAGAAAATATTGAATTATCAGGACCTACCGCAGGTTCCATTTCAAGAAATGAAATAGCGGAAGATGCTTTAAGAATACAAGGCGATCATGGTCAAGTTGCATTTAAGAATATTGTGGTTACCAAGTTCCCTGATCAAAAACCTTCTTTATCTGAAATGAGTGTAAATATATTTCAAGGAAGATTTGAAAAGGAGCCTGATGTATCTAAGTTGAAACCGATGATGCAAAAAACAATTCCAAACATTACGGTGAATATGGAGGGAATACCTAAAAACTTTTATTTATCACAGTATAAAGGAAAGTTAATCGTACCTGAAACAGGGGAGTTTACTTTAAATTTTGTTTCAAAAGGAGGTCCAGCGACAATCAAAATTGACAATAAAGTTATTTTTCCTTATGACCGTAAAGGAGGAAAAACAACAATCAAATTACAAAAAGGGGAATATCCATTTGAATTAATATTATCTAAATATTATGCATCTGAAGTTGCGACCATCTCCTTGAAATTAAGTGCAAGTAATTTAAGAGAATATGTAATTAGCGATCCTAAAGTATTACAATTAAGTACTAAGGATCCAGTTTTGGTGGAAGCAAAGGAAAATACAATTCTTAGAAGCTTTATGGATTTGCCGGGAAGCAAGCGTGTTACGCATGCGGTAAATGTGGGTACTGCTGAAAAAGTAAATTACACGTACGATTTAAATACAGGAATGGTGATACAAGTTTGGCGCGGTGATTTTTTAGATGCAAGTCCTATGTGGATTGATAGAGGAGATGGATCATCAAAACCATTAGGAGCGGTACAATATTTTGGCACCCCTACATTAGCTATTAATAAATTAGCCAATCCAACTGCTGCATGGGTTTCAGATACAACGGGTACAGGCTTTATTTCAAAAGGATACGTGTTGGATGAATTAGATCGCCCTTCATTTAAATACAATATGTATGGAAATTCAGTGACGGATATTACCAGGATGTTGGAGAATAGACAAGGTGTTCAAAGAACCATCCTTTTAAAAAATGCTGCAGAGCAAATGTATGTAAGAATAGCATCAGCCAATGTCATTGATGAGGTTTCTGCTGGCTTTTATATTATGGACGATCATGCTTATTATTTAAAGTTAGATGATATTGGAACTGCAAAACCTGTTATTAGAACACAAAATGGCAAAAAGGAATTAATCCTGCCTATTCAAAATAAAATCACTTATTCAATATTATTTTAAGCATACCATTTATGAAATCAAATCAATTTAAAAAGTCAATGCGTTCAATAAATTATATACTTTTTTTGTTTGTTGCTATTTTAGGTATGCAAACGATGAGTTACGCACAAGAATCACCAAAGGAAGAAGATTTTTTCAAGATCAATAAACTAAGATCTCCAGAAGGTACTTTATTAGAAGTGGGGGGTTTATGTACCATGCCTGATGGCAATTTAGCGATTGCTACAAGAAGAGGGGATGTATATATTGTCGAAAATCCGACAAGTCCCAAGCCTTACTTTAGAAAGTTTGCTTCTGGATTACATGAGTTATTAGGAATTGCATACAAAAACGGTTCCTTGTATGTAGCACAAAGAGGCGAGTTGACACGTTTGCAAGATGCGAATATGGACGGTAAAGCTGATATTTTTGAAACTATTTATGCTTGGCCTTTATCAGGTAATTACCATGAATATAGTTATGGTCCAAAGATTGCGCCTGATGGTTCCTTCTTTGTAACATTAAATTTAGGATTTGGCGATGTGTGGTGGTCAGGTACCAGCTTTGTTCCATGGAGAGGATGGGCGCTTCATATTTTTGAAGATGGCAGAATGGAACCCTGGGCAACAGGTCTTCGTTCACCTTGTGGCATAAGCATGATTGATGGAGAATTATTTTATACTGATAACCAAGGGGATTGGGTGGGATCAGGAAGTATTATGCCAGTTAAAAAAGGCGCTTTTTTAGGGAACCCTGGTGGTCTTGTTTGGACCAACATGCCCAACTCGCCTTTGAAATTAAATCAGGAGGCTATTTTTAGTAAAGTAAACCCAAGAGTTGAATTTGGTGAAGATGGTAGAAGAGCAAAGCCAGAGAATATCGAAAAGGAATCATACAAAACATTAGCAGACATTAAAAAAGAGGTACCAGAATTACAAATGCCAACCGTATGGTTGCCGCATGGGGTATTGGGTATTTCCAATTCTGAAATTGTTAAAATACCAAAAGGTGTATTTGGCCCTTTTGAAGAACAATTATTAGTAGGTGACCAAGGTCAAAGTAAAATATCTCGTGTATTCATGGAAAAGGTGAAAGGAGAATTACAAGGCTGTGCTTGGGATTTCAGAAGCGGATTTCAATCAGGGGTATTGCGTATGTCATGGGCGAATGATGGCTCCTTATTTGTAGGAGAAACCAACAGAGGATGGGGATCGGCAGGGGAAGCGAATGAAGGAATGCAAAGATTGTATTGGAACTCATTCATGCCTTTTGAAATGAAAACAGTGAAAGCAATGCCTGATGGTTTTGAAATAGAATTTACGAAACCGATAGACAAGAAAAAAGCAACTAATTTATCTTCCTATTTAGTAGAAAGTTTTAATTATAAGTATACGCCAGTATATGGTAGTCCAACTATGAATTTAAAAAAATGTCCTGTGAAAGGCGTGAAAGTATCTGAGGATGGATTAACCGTGCGTATTATTGTGGGTGATTTAAAACAATATTATATCCACAAAATTTCATTAGATGGTATCAGGGATCAGGATAGTTCTTATTCGCTAGTGCATTCAACAGCTTATTATACTTTGAACAATATTCCTGATGGCCCTAGTTTATCATTAAAAGAAGTGAGTACTAAAAATGTACCCACCGCGACAGCGGCTGTTGCAAAAGTAAAAGCAGGTGAAGTAATGACGTATGAGCAAGTTAAACCATTACTGATTCGCAATACTTGTGTAGCTTGCCACAACCCCAATAAAAAATTAGTAGGACCAGGTTTTAATGAAATAGCTAAAAGAAAATATTCAGTAGATAAAATTTTACAATTGATCAAAAATCCGCAGCCACAAAATTGGCCGGAGTATGCAACCCCAATGGCACCAATGCCACAAGTGTCTGAATCAGATGCGCGTAAAATTGCGACTTGGATAAATTCATTAGATAAGTAGTGAAGGGCTTCAACAACATATTAAAAATGCAACCCTATAAAATATATGTGGTTGCATTTTTTGTGGTATGTATTTCGTGCACTAAGTCGGTGGGAACGGATGTAAATATTATTACACCTAATCCAATTAATATAAATAGTGATTCCCTCAATTATTTGGCGTTGGGAGATTCTTATACGATTGGTACTTCCATTGATGTTGTGGATGGTTATCCCAATCAAACTTTTCAATTACTAAAAGGAGCAGGGCTTAAAATGAGTTCCCTTCAAATCATTGCTAAAAATGGATGGACTGCAGAGGATTTAAAAAATGGCTTAGCTGGTGCCGATAAAAAAGCAGTATATCAAATTGTAACCATTTTAATTGGGGTGAATAATCAATACCAAGGTAAACCAATGAGTGAGTATGAGCCTGTGTTTTTATCCTTACTAAAATCAGCAATTGCATTAACAGGAAATAAACCCAAAAGAGTTTTTATAATGAGTATTCCTGATTGGGGGATTACACCATTTGCTTCGGGAAGAGATCGAAACGTGATAGCGAATGAGATTGATAAATACAATGCAGTTTGTGAAAAATACTCAAAAGCCTATGGCACTAATTTTATCAATATCACAGACGGGTATCGTGTGGATGGATTTAAAACTGATTATTTAGCGGTGGATGCATTACATCCTTCTAAATTAGAATATACCAAGTGGGCGATTAAGTTGACCCAACAAATAGTGAATGTTTTTGCAGCGGGTGGGTAATCAATATTGATATGATTGGATGATACAATCGTAGTTGATTCGGTAAATATTTATATACCTTTAATTAATGAATGTTTGATTTTCGATAATACAAATTTAGATTATGAGCTTTTTGCAGTTAAGACTGATGCAAATAGCTTTTATATAATAAATCAAGAAAAATGGAAAACACTAACTCGGAAAAATTAGTTGAGCAGATAGAATTAAGTGAGGATGCTAAATTAATTATTGCTTCCATGGAAAAAGTAAAGGAAGATGTTATCGCTTCTCATAAAAAAACAAACACCCCATTAGTTATATCTGTAGATGGAAAAATTGTTCATATCAAACCTGAGGATTTATAATTTCCATTCAGGACTGCCGGCTTCATTTCATTACGCCGTCTTCCTAAATGGGGGGCGTACCCAAACCCTTTCAACAAAGCACGAAGTGCTTTGTTGTGTTTTTTAATTTTCACCAACTTACGTGAGCAAGCTCCCGACGTTGTCTTAAATTAAAAAACCCTGTCCCGATAAATCGTGACAGGGTTTGTGCCCAGAACAGGAACAGCACTATCTATTGTAATAAAAAATATTAAATTCTAACTAGTTGTAATACAATATAGTTATTATACTTAAGTTGTTTTTGTTTATAACAATTTTGTCACCTATTTGTCACCTTTATTATTTTTGTCAAAATATATATAATGAGTGTAATAATTAGGCAAAGAAAAAACACAGTTAAAAAAGAGAGTGTTTTATATTTTGATATTTATAATCCACCTTCTCCTAGGTATAGACTATTTCCTGGATTAAAAATAGTCTTAAACCCCGCTAATGAGCTTGATAAACAAAGCAACAAAGAGATTCTCTTCAATGCAAAGTCAATGAGAAATGAGATTGAGAAGGAATTGCTTGCAGGGAAATTTCAATTTAGTAAGAAAAAGAAAGAGAGAATTAATTTAATTACCTATTTCACAAATTATATCGAAAAATACCAACTCAAAGATAAGCGAAACATTATTGGTGTAAAGAATAGGTTAATTGAATTTATAGGCAATAAAATTTTTTATGTTGATCAAGTTGACGAGAGTTTTGTATTCGACTTTTCTGAATTTTTAAATAGTAAATCAAGAGGTGAAGGTGCTCTATCGTATTATAGAAGATTTAAGAAAGTTATAAAAGCACTAATTAGAGAAGGCTATTTAACAAAAAATCCATGTGAATTTGTAAACAATATTAAAAAAGATGAAAGAATATTAAAGAAAGAAATTTTAAACAAAGATGAAGTAAGGACGCTTATAGAAACACCATGTTCAAATCAACAAGTCAAACTTGCGTTTCTGTTTTGTGTACATAGTGGTTTAAGATGGTGCGATATAAAAACGCTATCTTGGAAGCATTTAAAAGATGGCATTTTATCTAAACAACAGTTGAAGACTGGAAGAGCAGTTAATTTGCCAATTACAGACGAAATGCGGGCGTTTCTGCCTCCTGCTTCAAATGATATTGTTTTTAATTTACCTAGTCATAATGGGGCTGTAAAGTGCCTTAAAAAGTGGGTTAATTTAGCTGATATTGACAAGCATATAACATGGCATTGTGCTAGACATACAGCAGGTACTTTAATGTCACAAAATGGCACTAATGCATTTATAATTGCATCTGTTTTGGGCCATTCAAATATAAAACATACGGGTAGATATGTTAGAGTCGATAATAAAGATTTATTAAATGCAATGTCATTTAACACTATAAATATTAAAGAAAGTTAAAAAAAGTAAAACAATGTAAAATCCTTTACAGCAAAGGATTGTACGTGAGTAATTATATACACTTGTTGAAACATACTGTTGTCTGATTTATTTTTTATTTACTAAATTTGTATAAGTAATAATAAAATATGAATAAAGATTTTTACAAAATTCAACAAGCTGCTGATTATTTAGGAATATCAAATCAGAATTTATATCGTTTAGCATCTGAAAGGAAAATTGTTTCCTATAAGCCAGGGAGGTACATCTATTTTAAAGAAGAAGATTTAAAGGAATATATATTAAAATCTAAGCGTGAAATCTTAGTTTATAATAAAGGCTATTAGTAGGCTTAAAGCTTTAACAAGCTAGAGTAGTGGAGATAACATCAAGGGGACTCAAAAGTACTAAGGGAATTAGTTGAAATGCTAATGTGAGTGTGATTATTTGACAATGGAGGGAACTTCAAAACTCAAAAGTGTGAAATTGAAGCGATAACCCTGGAGTGATGCCATCCGTATGATGCGGTGGATTGTAACATGGGGTGTATCTGGGGCTGAGGGTAGTTAATTAGAATAACTATTCACCCTTACTTTGCTTCGCAATAAAAAAGTAGAATTACTATGCTCCACTTAAAATTTTAAGGGGGGGAAAGGGGGGGCTTTGCTTCTCTTAACTTCCTGAGTTTCTTAAAATCTAAAAGTGTTAGTTACTTATAAAAGTATTTTAGTAATAACTTTATTTTTAGCTATTGTTATTTTCAATTTTAAACAATATTTTATGCCATTTAGTAAAGGTGAATCTGGGAATCCTATGGGAAGGCCAAAAGGTAGTTTAAATCGAAATACAGCCCATTTAAGAGAGCTTATTTCTGGCTTCCTGAATAGTAACTTTGAAACAGTTACTGGCGATTTTGAAGCCTTACAGCCAAAGGATAGGATTAAATATTATTGTGAATTATTGCAATTTGGTTTACCTAAATTACAAACAACAGTCATGGAGAGTAGGTATGATAGTTTACCTGAAGATCAGATTGATGAAATAATTACTGGTATTATAAACAATAAAAGCAATAACTGACCCCCTACCACTTTTTTTAGCGTAAATCTTTTAAATACGAGTTTTAGGCTTGCTTAAGTTTGGTACTTAATTTTAAAGTTTTCGATTAGATGAATAGAAAAGATAAAATAAACCTCATAAATCAATTAGAGATAGGGGAGCTTCCCATAGAAATATTCCAAAGACCTAAGCTTTGTATTACAAATGTGCAAATTTCTGATTTCAAAAGATCAAGAGAAATATCACATGACGAGGATATTATTGATTTTAGTAACAATTCCTCCATTTCAGGAGTTAATCCTTATACTGGGGATTTTTATGGTATTATTTCAGTTTCTATAATCAAGTAAAGTAGATGTTAATCAGGAAAATGAGAGATGTCATAAGCCAAGAAATAGATATAAAAGAAATCAATAATATCAAGTTTTTGTGGTAAATTACAATGATTATTTTATGTAAAAACTACTCTTAAATTTATAGTTATTCAGTCAAATACTACTATGAAATATATTTTGATCTTTTTTATTTTATTCACTTCGTGTATTAAAAAAGAAAAAATTGATCCACCGATAAGTGCATCATCGTTAAAAGCGACTTTAGGTGCTAAAAATACTATTATTTTAGCTTGGGTTGACAATTCAACTAATGAAACTGGCTATAAGATAGAAAGAAAGACTACAACAAATTGGGATCTAATAGTGACTTCAGGAAAAGATGCTGGTGGTTATATTGATTCAAACATAATTTTGGGTACTACCTATCTATATAGAGTCTATCCTTTTAATTCAGGCGGAAATTCATTATCATATTCAAATGAAGTTTCTATCTCAGCAACTTTTGTACCATCATTATCAAAAATCGATATTTCTAGAATTAATTATTTATCTGCTTATATATCAGGAAATATTATTAATAATGGAGGTAGTATTATTACGTCTAGAGGAATTGTTTGGGGAAAAAACTCAAATCCTACTACAAGTCTGACAACTAAAAATATAGACAGTTCATCATCCAATAATTTAAATTTAAAGATTAATGGCTTAAATCAAAATACAACTTATTATGTTAGAAGTTTTGCTACGAATAATGTAGGAACTAGTTATAGTGATGAGATTTCATTTATTACATCTACAAATCCAACAACATTAAACCCTGTTACAATTGGGGACCAGGTATGGATGTCAAAAAATTTAAATGTTGAGACATTTAATGACGGAACAAATATCCCAGAAGTAAAAGACATATCTGAATGGGCCAATTTAAAAACTCCTGCTTGGTGTTATAATAATAATGATGAAAAAAACGATTCATTATATGGGAAATTATATAATGGTTATGCAATATTAAATTCAAAAAATATTTGTCCAATAGGTTGGCATGTTCCAGATGTGTTGGAATATGAAAAATTAGCAAATTTCCTTGGAGGAAGTGACATTGCAGGCGGTTATCTAAAAGAGAAAAGTAATAGGTATTGGTCTAATCCAAATGTAAATTATTCAAAAGAATATGGATTTAATGCAATGCCAGGTGGTGCTAGAATTTATAATAACACAGTTCCAGGCTGTGGATTTCAAAATCAAAATTTTATGTGTAATGGATTGACTACATGGCTTGCAACAAAAACTAGTTATACTGTTAATTCTTCAGTTACTCTTATATACATTCGAACATTTTATTTTGAACGTCCTGAATTTACCCCCTCTCAGACTGATTCAAGACATGGTTTTTCAGTTCGATGCTTAAAAGATTAACACAAATCACAATGCTTTAAATTTTTTTATATGCAGAGTTTGTTCGAAAAAGGTTTATCAGTTACTTATGGTAATGAATATGTTGGCATAAGAACAATGAAAGTTAAATATACTGCTGAAATAATTCACAGAGAGCTTCATGAACACAAAACATTCACATCATATGATTCAACTATTCTTGAAAATAAAGTAAATGAGTTTGTTGCTAAATTATTAATAAAATATAATTCCTATTTAGACAAGAAAAAAAATGAGCAGGAGAAAGTTTCTATTCAGAATAATATTGCAAAAGCAAATTTATTAACTAAAGATGTAATAGCTAAAAACCTTGAAATTCAAAATTTATTAAAACATACTCTTACAATAAATGACGCAGTTGATTGGGAAGTATTATATGATAAAACTGAATTTACAGAACCTAACCCAATTAATTTCTTGCAATTAGAGATTTCTAGAATCGAAACACCAGTTGCTCCGATATTATTTGAAAAAAAACCATCGCCTGATTTTAATAATTATTCTCCTAAATATAATTTTTTAGATCACATATTTCCCATCTTTAAAAAAAGCAAAAAAGATAAAGCTGATTCTTTTTTTGATTTAGCTTTTTCGAACTGGGAGTACGAATGCAAAAATTTTGACAAATTGAATAATGAACTTATTGATAATTTCAACGAATCCAAATTATTTTATAATAAAAAAGTTGAAGAAGTTAGGAAGCGAGCTATTGAAAAAGAAAAAAAATGGCAAAGTAGGAAAAATGAATTTTATTCAAAAATAGAAATATCGAATCTTAAAGTTGAAGAATTAAAGCAATTATATTTAAAGGGCGATGATGATGCTATTGAAGAATATTTTGAAATTGTCTTAAATAAATCTGAATATCCTGAAAGTTTTCCAAAGTCATTTATACTTAACTATACAAGTACGAATAAACTTTTATTAGTAAATTATGATTTACCTCCAATTGATAGGATAAACAATGTTAAAGAAGTAAAATACATAAATAATGATTTCAAAGAATACTATCATAATGATAGCTATATGGATTCACTTTTTGATTTAACGATGTATAATATTTGTTTAAGGACAATTCATGAATTGTTTGAAGCTGATGTCAATAATAATTTAGACTTTGTTTGCTTTAATGGATGGGTTAACTCAATGGATAAATCAAAAGGGCTTAGAATCAATAGTTGCATAATGTCAATCCAAGTAAATAAATTAGAGTTTATTAAAATTAATTTATCCGATATTGATGTTAAAGCTTGTTTTAAGTCATTGAAGGGTATCGGTAGTTCAAAACTTAGTGGAATTAGTCCAATACAACCAATAATCCAATTCAACAAGGATGATAAAAGATTAATTGATCATTACAATGTGATTGACAATATAGATAATTCAACAAATTTGGCCGCTATGGATTGGGAGGATTTTGAAAATTTAATCCGAGAAGTATTTGAAAGAGAATTTCAAAGTACTGGAGGAGAAGTTAGAGTTACTCAAGCATCTAGAGATGGGGGTGTAGATGCAATTGCTTTTGATCCTGACCCTATAAGGGGAGGTAAGATTGTAATTCAAGCAAAAAGATACACGAATACTGTTGGAGTTTCTGCTGTTAGAGATTTATATGGAACCGTTAGTCATGAGGGAGCTACCAAAGGAATTTTGGTTACAACTGCTGATTTCGGACCAGATGCTTATGAATTTATTAAAGGGAAACCAATAACTTTATTAAACGGGGCTAATCTATTATATCTTTTACAGAAACATGGGTATAATGCAAAAATTGATATCAATGAGGCAAAAATTTTATTAAACAAAGAAATATAATTATGAAATATTCTTCTCCTGTACACATTTGTATGTTATATCAGTTATTAAATCAAAACTCTGAAAATGAAACTGATGGTAATTTCTTAGCAAGTTTAAATCATTTTTATATACCATTTAATCTTCTTGATGATACTGAAGTTTTACTTGATTTATATAAACCATATTTAAATAACGTAGATGAATTAGTTAGGTTTTGTTGTGGCAAAATTTTAAATAATGATAGAGAAATTACATATGAAATCGTTGAAGATTTATGTAGGTTGCATCAGTTTGCTGGGTATAATAATGATAATTATAATATTTTATTAGTTGTAGCTAAAGAGTTCGATATTTCTGACATAACAACTTTAATATTAAAGGATTATAACTTACCTTATGAAGTAAAAGAATCAATTGTAGTATTGTATTTTATGGCTATTTTCTCTGATAACACTTTTAATGGTGAAGAAATTCAACAATTAATTCATTGTCCAAGCTTCTTAAGAGCAACTTCTATCGAAGATTTTGATGAAGAAAGAATTGCATATTTACAATCTGAAATAAATAATATGGGTGGGTATGAAACTTCTGAAATTCATATTGATATGTTATGTGCAAATATTACAAATTCTACAACTTTAAATAAACATAAAATATTAAAAGATATTTTATCAATAATTGCCATTGATGGGATAGAGAAAATGGAATTAGCTGTATTTAATAAAATTGCTCTTTCATTTGGATATAATAATGATCAAATTGATGAACTGATTAACAATATTTAATTTTATGGCATTAATCAATTGTCCGGAATGTAACAAGCAAATATCAGATAAAGCAGAAATTTGTGTCGGTTGTGGAGCTCCAGTTGAAAAACCACGTTTACTTAAAATTGGTAATTTAGAAATTGCGCCCAATGATTTTCAAAATAGAATGAATTTGCAAGATGCCAAAAAAGCTTGTAAATATTTAGGTAGTGGTTGGAGATTACCTAGTAAAGATGAATTGAATACATTATATGAAAATAAGGATGCAATTGGAGGTTTTGCGAATAAGTACTATTGGAGTTCTACGGAGTTCGGCCTCAACGACGCGTGGGTCCAGCTTTTCAGCAATGGCTATCAGGACGGCCTCAGTAAGAACGACACAGGCTATGTTCGGGCCGTTAGGTCTTTTTGAAAAATTTACAATTTGTCGATTTGATTATTTTGTCACCTATTTGTCACTTATAAGTATAAAAAACCCCTTAACTAATTGAATATCAATTTATTAAGGGGTTAATATATGTGCCCAGAACAGGAATCGAACCTGCACATCCTTGCGAACGCTAGATTTTGAGTCTAGTGCGTCTACCAATTCCGCCATCTGGGCAGGGGTGCAATATTACATCATTAACGAAAATCTGCCAAAATACGATCTAGGTATTTTTTCTTGTAGTAATACTCCTTTACTTGCAACATTGCTTCTTTGGTAATATCGATCGAATTACCCTCCAAAATCGCTTTAACAGGTGTGTAAATTGCATTTTGTATGGTTTTGACTTGTTCAGTTACTGTAAGTTTTTCGGTATCAGCATCGGCGTCCATCCAAGCTTCATTTAATTCCATCATTTCCATTAAAAAATCAGGGCTTAAAGCATATTTTTCATCGGCTTCTATATATCCCATGACCTCCAAAACGTAGGGAAGTACTAGCTCCTTATTGTTGAGTAAGGTAAACGCCTTATTGGCGATGGCCGACTTTTCTAAAGCAGTCTCCTGTTCTTCGGTACTCGATTGGGTGAATTTATCAGGATGGGAGGTTCTTTGCAGTTCCATATAGGCCTGCCTTAACTTGGCAGCATCTACCTGAAATCCTATAGGCAATCCAAATAATTCAAAATAGTTCATCTTTTATATATTGTATACTTTGTAAAAGTAGGATAATGGAAGGTATTGGACTTATTATTCAAGGAAATTTTCACTAATTACAAATGCAGATAATAGTCCTTGAGTAACGCAATAAATTCAGGGCTGTAGTTGTTGTCTGCATCCTTGATAAATATTTTTGTTCTTTTTACCTGCGGGATATCATTTGTTTTTTCTGTATCCATTTGTTCGGAATGCTGCTTCACGAATTTTTGCATGGCACGAATGGGTAAGTTTTTCGCCGTATTGTGCACTAAAACTTCCGCCACTAATTGTAAGCCATGCGTGTCACATAATTTTTGCATAGTGTAGGCGCGAAGGGTAGGAACTAAAACATAAAAACTTCCACTATCATTTAATAGTTTAGCTACGTTTTCAATCAATAAATTCCAGGGAAGTGCAGTACTATGCGCTGCTGTATTTTTATTCTCATCTGGTGATTTTAAATCGCCTTCGTAAAATGGAGGATTGGTGATGATAATATCATAAAGCGTGTTTGCATGGTTGCCAAAATTTTGGATGTCATCATGCATTAAATTTAGTTGGTCAGTCCAAGGGCTTAATTTAAAATTACTAGCAGCTTCTGTTGCGGCAGCGGCTTCAATTTCAACAGCAGTAATAGTTGCGTTATTGTTTGCTTGTGCAAGTAGTAAACTTAATAATCCGGTTCCAGCACCGATGTCTAATATTTTATGCGCATTTATTACTTGTGGGTCACTTGCAGCCCATGCACCAAACAAACATGCATCAGTACATACTTTCATTGAAGTATGCGCCTGATGCACGATAAATTTTTTAAACTGAAAAAAAGTATTGGCCACTATTCAGCAGTTAAGCTTGCGCCTAAATATTCTTTATTTAATCTGGCAATATTTGCAATAGATATTTCTTTAGGACATGTTGC
>CAJBLA010000129.1 GCA_903953815.1 uncultured Bacteroidota bacterium
TGATAAAGTGCTTACTAATGTATCATTGCGATACCAGCTATACGTGCTTATTGCACTATTATCATAGCCCCTTCCTGCGCCAGCTATAATAATCGCATCGCCATTACATACAATACTATCCCCTGGTAAAATTTCAGCAGTAGGTATGTCCCGCACATTTATGGAAAAAATATTTTGATATGGATAAACACAATTTTTACGATCTATTACTTTCATAGAAACTTGCGCACTCCCATTTAACAAACCTTTTATAGCATTGCCAAAGATGCTAGCATTTGAATTATCGGAAGTATACAAATATGAAAAAGCTCCAATGCCGCCAAGTGTAGATGTATTTAAAGTAAGTGTATCAAACAAACACAAATAATCCTTAGTGGTTTGTATGATGGGCATTTCGGGTGGTGGAATTATATTTATATTTTTAGTTGTGCCAATAAAGCAACTTCCTCCTGAATATGCTGTAAGTGTTATTTGATAATCTAAATCTAGTTTGTTGGGCGCTGTGATGTTTGCATAATAATGTTGGTATACTTTATTCGCGTTTGAATTAATACTTGGATCATTGACCACTGAATCTGGTGATCCATCGCCCCAATTAATAATTAGTTTTCCAATGCTTCCAAAATCAACCCAAGAAGAATCAATAATTTTTACGGATTGATTACTACAAAGTGTATCCGCATTTATAATTTTAAATTGTGATTTAGGTACAGCGCCATTGACTCTAAAATCAGAAGTGTCAGTTGCTATACAACCTGTTGTTTTATGTGTTACCCTTAATGACACTTTATAATCACCCCAATCATTGTATTGCACAATGGGATTTTTATCGACTTGCATCGCAATTGGTATTGTGGGTAAATTTTTACCAACAGGAGGTGCAACATTAAAATTCCATAAATAATCGAATGACTTTGTATTATTGTCTGCTAAAAAACTAGTGTCCTTGAATTGGGCAAATTTATCATCCAAACAAACTTCAGGTAATTCAAAGCCTACGGTTGGATTGGGATTCACATATATTGATTTTGTCAGCGAATCGCTACAACCTAATCGGGTTTGTACAGCTAACTTTACATTGTAGGTACCCCATAAATTAAACTGTTCATTCAATGGCGTTTTAGTGAGTTCGTTTCTAACTTTTCCATTTCCGAAATCCCATTGCCAATTAAATACGCTATCTAAATCGCCTTTGGATTGATCCGTAAATAAAATATCTCGTTGCGCACACCTGATTGTTGCAAAGTCGAAATTTACTACGGGTAATTTATTTACGATAATGGTATCTTTTTCATTGCTCGTGTTCACACTTACCACACATGAATTGGAGTCCTTAATATTAACTATGCTATAAACGGTTTTAACAGCAGGCGTTACTGTAAAAAAATTGGGGGATTGCCCAATATTAGTAATGATTGAGTTTACACTGCCATTACTATATTCAAGTGTCCAAGGCGCTTTGCCATCTAGCGAATAATGAATATCTCTCGCACTCCCCAGGCAAACTGTATCAATCGATTTTAAGAAATGAATGGTGGGTTTTGGATGCACTACCACTCGAACACTATCAGTTGAAATTCCACATCCATTAATATTTGCAACTACAATATACATTCCTGAATCCCTCATTGTGGCATTCGAGATTGTGGGATTTGAAATTGTTGAAGAAAAATTATTAGGCCCTGTCCATTGATAATTTACATTGAGTAATTCAGTAGCTGCTAATTTTATATCAGACCCAAAGCAGGCGGTGGAGGTAATTACTGGTGCTAAGGTGACTTGCGCATAGTTGGAAAAATACCCCAACCGAGAGCCCCCACCACTTGAATTTAAAAACCCTAGATGAAATAAACCTGTGCTATTGGTGATGGAAGTGGCATCATATATATTAATCAATGCATTCAGTACAGGATTACTAGTTAAATTAATTCTTGCATAACGCCAAACATCTGCGGAACCCGGCACTACAGAAAACATAGAAGCTGTTATAAGTGTAGCATCTCCTTTAATTGCAAAACTGCCAATATCTTCTTTTTTACATAATATGTTTAAATACAATGCGCCAGTAGAGGGTCGAACAAATGAAACGCTTTGAGAACCCGTACATTCAATACCCGGCAAGGAGGTCGCCGTAGCTTCGCCTGAAGTAATTGTACCCGTTCCTGTTAATTGAAAAACATACACATTTTTATCGGTGGTGATATAAGCTGAAAAATCAGATAATTCAAATTCATAACTCTCTCCCCGATTATATTTACGGATTAAGGGCATTCCATTGATAATAATCTCAGTGTTATCTTCTGTTGGCCATATGTAACAAAAATCAGTAGCGCGATATCCAGGTGATGATAGCTCTCCTCTAACTGCAATAAATTTTTTACCTGTGTTATTACTGGGTACTATTTGATCCCCAATCAAATCCCAACCTCCCCCTATTATAATTGAATCGTCATACACAGTTATACATATGGGTTTATCTGAGGTTACCCTTGATCCACCGATATGCAATGTGGCAAAATTACTTGCAGCATTTACTGCATAGGTTTGTCCCTTATTTAACTTAACGGTAATTTTACTATTTCCTTTTTCATCGGGGCGCGTTAAATCAATATTGATGGTTGTATTATCCTCGGTAGCTACAATCGCAAAACCATTATGCGCAGGAAATACAGCATAGTTTTGATTATTAAACCTAGTTTGTCCTGGTATTATAAAATCAAGTCCTTTTGAAACATTTCCTTTTAATGGAAATATTTCAGGATTATTCGAGGAGGCTAATTCATAATAAGCCGATATGGAAGCAGTAGCAGTAATTCGTATCCCATAATTTAATTCAGTATTGCCTGGCTTATTTTCAACAATTTCTTTGTAGGAAGTAAATGGCAAACTATACGTAGCATTTGCAACTAAATTTATTGTGATGGGCGCAAAACTAGGATTTGCTGGTTGATCAATAGTGATAATCGCATCTTTCGAATAGGTAGTAAATCGAAGAAAAATAGGGTTATCACTATGTTGTGAGGTGACCTCCGGGGCTGCAAACCAAAATTCACGATCCGATTGTGCCTGTATTGAATTAAATAAAACAATGCCGATTAATGCAAGCATGTATCGCTTAAATAAAGGCATTAATAATCGTGAAATGGGCATTTGTAAATTTACTAAATAAAATTAGCAGATAACCATTATTAATTTTACTTTTAATCAATAAATTACTCCTTATTTAAACTACTATGAACACAGCAAATTCACATTTTGTACATCATGTACTTTTCTATTTGAAAAACCCCAATTCTGCTGAAGATAAAGCACAGTTAATTGAAGGATTACAAGCTTTATCAAAAGTACCTTGTATCATTTTTTCAAATATAGGATCGCCGGCAAACACAACGCGTGATATAATTGAAAAAGATTATAGTATCTCTTGGCTATGTCTATTTGAATCTCCAGAAAAAGAAGAAGAATATCAAGTACATCCATTGCATGATGCCTTCAAAGAAACTTGTCATCACCTATGGCAAAAAGTAGTGATTTACGATGCATTAAGTTGCTAAATTATATTTGTCGATCCGCTTTAGCGTAAGATTAAAATTTGCCCACTATGAACCCTGCATTCAACCGTTTCAAGAATATTATTACCAGTCCAATTAAGTTTCGGTTCTTTTTATTTACAAAACTACCTGCCGCTTTTTTTGCAGGTTTACGGATTCACCATTTTGATGCTAACACCTGTGTAGTACGTATTCGATATTCATGGTTTAGTATGAACCCATTTAAATCCATCTACTTCGCAGTGGAAGCCATGGCTGCCGAAATGTGCAGTGGCATGTTGGCATTTGGACAAGTGTATCAACGTAACCCTAAGGTGAGTATGCTGGTCGTGAAAATGGAGGTCGCTTTCGTAAAAAAAGCTACAGGCGTCATTTTATTTACTTGTGAAGATGGACAAATGATTCAAAATGCAATCAATGAAGCGATAGCAACAAAGGAAGGCAAAACAATAGTTTGTACATCGGTAGGTAAAAACAGTGCGAATGAAGTTGTTGCGGAATTTAATATTACTTGGAGTTTTAAAGCCAAATAATTTTAGTCTGTTTATTGCTATTCAATATGACTGTCCAATAACAAACAGACCCGCTCCAAAGGAGCGGGTCTGTTTAATTAAATCGTTTAAATTACTTAATTATATATTTCCAGTAGGTATTAAAACGTTTTACTACCATTCGGCTGATAAGCATATCTGAAAGTGTAATAGCGTTGTTTGGATAATTTATCACTATCTGATGCTGTGATTGGCAAGGTTACGCCACCTTTATAGTAATTGATAATTTCCACCTTGGCATATTTTCCAGATGCTGTTCTGATCACTAATACCCTACCTGCCAATGGTGTAATTAAACTTGTTAATTGGTCATATACATACCAACCTTTGCCGCTACCAAATGTAACTGCAAATGAAGCAGGTGCATTATCAGTTTTAAAAACAGAATCGTTTGAAATAGTTTTAACGTTGTCAAACAATCCAGTATAAATAAATGCACCGCCCAAACCAGTTCCGCTGGTTCCGCCATTGGTTAAAATTTTTGAACCTGCAAACGCCAAATCCCATTGAGTACTTGCACTATCGGTATTAGGTACGATTGTATTTCGTTCTAGGCTAAAAAAAGTATACTTACCAGCACTGAAGGGCATACCCGTTATCTTATTTATACCTAAAACTGTATCTGCAGGTAAGTTACTCACTGTGATTGCCGTTACGGGTAATGCAACAGTTGTTTCGTCTTTGGTACAAGAAAATAAGATGCTACTTACGGTAAGTAATAATAAAAAGGGTTTTAAAATTTGTCTCATAATTTATATTTTTTTAGATTTTTGTATTTTAAGTGTTGCGAAAAATGTTCTTCCAGGTAAATTGGGTAGGTTAAGGGCATCTATGTAATTCAACATATTATCGCAGCCAAATTGGAAACCAATACCGTTCACGTATTCTTTACCAATAGATAGGTGTAAGGCGATATATCCTTTAGCAAAACTATCACCGTCGTCAAAAACTTCATTTCCATTGGTATTATTTACAGCCCATTTACTACGATATAGCGCTCTGATGTTACCAAATAATCCATTTTGATTACTGTAATTAAATTTTAGTTGAGCTTTGTGTGTACTGTTATTGGGTAGCCCTACATACTCACTTACATTTAATTTTCGACTTAACCCATTTGCATCTCTGGTATAAACGGTACCATTTTTGATTTGAGCTAATTGATCCTTATCACCTGTCTCTAAATATTGATAGGCAGCACTTATTGAAAATTGTTTAGTCAACTGATGTTTTGCTTCAAACTCAA
>CAJBLA010000130.1 GCA_903953815.1 uncultured Bacteroidota bacterium
AAACATATCACGTCCCCATTAGTCATTGCTTTTAGTACCACAAGTAGTGAAGCGGTGTTCCCAAAATTAACCGAGGAGTTAGAAAAGTTTGGATGTAAGGATAAAATTGTATCCTTTATTTTGCCATTAGGGTACTCCTTTAATTTAGATGGCAGTATGATGTATATGACCTTTGCAAGCTTGGCGATTGCGCAAGCTTATGGCATTCACATTGATATTCCAACACAGTTAACCATGTTATTGGTATTAATGCTTACAAGCAAGGGAATTGCAGGTGTGCCTCGTGCCTCACTAGTCGTTGTTACCGCTACATGTGCCATGTTTAATATTCCGCCTGAAGGCATCGCCTTAATTTTACCTATTGACCACTTTTGCGATATGTTCCGTTCTGCTACGAATGTTTTAGGTAATAGTCTGGCAACAACTGTAGTCAGTAAATGGGAAGGTGCATTAGAAAATCCAACACAAGCATAAAAATATTATTAATGATTACTTTACTGGAAGTTTTTCACTGGAGTCAACTACTACAACCACAATTTTATATTGAACATGGTGGTTTGTGGTTATTGTTGTTTGTGGTTTTTGCGGAAACGGGATTATTTTTTGGCTTTTTTTTACCAGGAGATAGTTTGCTATTTGTTGCAGGTATTTATAGTGCACCGCTGGTGTCGCAAATTTTTGTTACTGATAATGAGTGGCTTAATTTAGGTATTCTATTTGCATTTATATCCGTTGCTGGAATTTTGGGAAATTATATTGGGTATGAGATAGGTAAAAAAGTGGGTCCTGCCATGTATGATTGGAAGGATAATTTATTGTTTAAGAAAAAGTATTTAGTTCAAGCGCAAGAGTTTTATGAAAAACACGGAGGACGTGCCATTGTAATCGCAAGATTCATACCTATTGTTCGAACTTTCGCGCCCATAGTTGCAGGCATTGTTGTTATGGATAAAAAAAAGTTTGTTTATTTTAATGTGGTGGGTTGTTTGGCATGGGTTGCGAGTATGTTATGTGCCGGACATTTTTTACAAGCTTGGATTTTAAAACAATTTCAATTTGATTTGAAAAACCATTTAGAGGTCATTGTATTAGGTATTGTTTTAGTAACCACCTTGCCTGTAATTATCAATGTAATTTCACATCGTTCCAAAAAATCTTAATTTATAAACAATTAATAATTAATTTATTTATTAATATGAATCAGAATAAACAAATTGGACTTTTGTCGTTACCTGTATTTGTGGCTGCCCTGGGTTATTTTGTAGATGTATATGATTTATTATTGTTTACCATTGTTAGGCAAACCAGTGTAATGAGTATTGGATCCACTGCGGAAACTATTATTGTAGATAGTGCGCATATTATTAATTGGCAAATGTCCGGCTTATTAATTGGCGGTATTTTATGGGGGGTGTTGGGCGATAAAAAAGGCAGATTAAAAGTTTTATTTGGTTCTATTTTATTATACTCGGTGGCAAATATCTTAACCTCCTTTGTTCAAAATGTAGATCAATATGCTTACTGCCGTTTTATAGGAGGTATTGGCCTGGCAGGGGAGTTGGGTGCAGGGATCACTTTAGTTTCAGAGATGCTTCCTAAACATAAAAGAGGGATTGGCACTTCCATGGTCGCAGGCATTGGTTTGTTTGGTGCTGTGTTTGCTTATTTCACTTTCAAGTATACCAATGATTGGCGTTTGTGTTATCAAATAGGTGGGGTACTTGGATTTTTTCTTTTGATATTACGTGTTAAAGTAGCGGAGTCGTTTATGTTTGAATCAGTGAAGTTGTCAAAGTTAGCTAAAGGCAATTTTTTTATGTTTTTTCAAAACAAGAAAAGATTTGTAAAATATATTACAGCTATTTTAATTGGGCTTCCTACTTGGTTTGTGATTGGAGTTTTAATTAACTATAGTAATAAATTTGCCAGTTCCTTGTATGGCATTAATTTAATTGATTCAGGAAGATCAATCATGTTGGCTTATATAGGAATTGCTTCTGGTGATTTATTGATTGGCTATGTCAGTCAATATTTTAAAAGCCGTAAAAAGGCATTGATGCTTTTTTATATTTTAAGCATTATCGGCATGATATTGTTTTTTAGTCCATTTAATAACAATGATAGTCGTATGTATCTCATTTGTGCTTTCTTGGGCTTTAGTACTGGGTACTGGGCAATATTTAATCAAATGGCGGCTGAACAATTTGGAACTAATTTGCGTGCCACTGCCGCAACGACCATACCCAATATGGTGCGTGGTGCGTTACCCTTAATTAATTTTTTATTCTTAGATATCTTACAAAAAAAATTAGGTTGGGACATTGTGCAAAGTGGCATGCTTACGGGGGCTATCGTAATGGTGATTACTTTAGTTGCTTATTTCTTTACAGAGGAAACTTATCATAAGGATTTGGATTATATGGAACACGACAATCCACTTCCTTAGTTTTAAACCCATATGCGTTTATTATTTATTCGTTTTTCGTCCATTGGAGACATTGTTTTAACTACGCCAGTGATACGTTGTGCAAAACAACAAATCCCAGGGGTTGAAATACATTTTTTGACCAAGCTTTCCATGAAGGAAGTGACTGAAGCAAATCCCTATATTGATCATTTTCATTATTTAGATCAAGATATTAATGCTCTTATAACAACTTTAAAAAAGCAGTCCTTTGATGCAGTGATTGACTTGCATCACAATCAACGTACTTGGAGAATAAAGCGTGCTTTGGGGGTAAAAGCCTTTAGCTATAAAAAATTAAGCCTTCAAAAAATCATCCTCACTACTTTGGGCATTGATTTGCTAAAAAAAGAACATATCACCAAGCGTTATATGGATACAGTTAAATCATTGGGTGTGGTGGATGACGGAAAGGGGTTGGATTATTTTATTCCACCTCATACCCAATCAGTCATCAATGATTTACCTGAAAACTTTAAATCAGGGTATGTTGGTTTGGTGATTGGCGCCTCGTACTTTAATAAAAAATTACCGTTTGAAAAATTAATCACCTTAATAGCATCCATTCATTTACCTATTGTGTTAATCGGCGGTCCCGATGACAAGGAAGTAGGCCTAGCCTTGCAGCAAAATTTTGGGAATCGCGTTTTTAATGCATGCGGGACTTATCGCATTAATGAATCAGCGCTTTTTGTGAAGCATGCCCAATCTATTGTTTCACATGATACTGGTTTTTTACATATTGCATGTGCCTTTAATAAACCAACGGTGACGATATGGGGAGCTACTACGCCTGCCTTACAATTTTCTGCATTGTATCCTACAAATTCTGATAGCCCTCGCTTTGATGCAATCGTACCCAATTTAAAATGCCAACCTTGTGCGAAGCAAGGATCTAATCATTGTCCCAAAGGACACTTTAATTGCATGCAACTTCAAAATACAGATTTGATTGCAGCGAAAGTAAACGGCTAGCTGTAATATTTATAAAGCGCATAAATACCTATTTCTCGTCTCATCGCTGCAGGAACAGATATTCGTCTCGAAATAGTATTTACGCACTATTTTATAAATTATTTACACGCGTATAAATACCTATTTTTCGTCTCATCGCTGCAGGAACAGATATTCGTCTCAAAATAGTATTTACGCGCTATTTGTAAATTATTCAGACACATAGAAACCTATTTCTCGTCTCATTAATTATTTACGCGCGCATAAAAAAGCCTTCCAACCAGTAATCGGCGGAAGGCTTTTTTATAATTATTGAACTATTATAAAGTTTTCAAGACGTCGTTCATATTACGCACAGCGTCTGCGCTTTTGTTGAATGCTGCTTGTTCATCTGCAGATAGATCCATTGGAATAATCTTTTCCCATCCATTCTTTCCAATTACTACAGGAACGCCTAAGCAAATGTCTGATTGGCAATATTCACCCTCCAGGCTTACGCAACATGTAAATAATTTCTTTTCATCACGTACAATGCTTTCCACTAAAGCAGCTCCGGCAGCACCTGGTGCATACCAAGCGGATGTGCCTAATAATTTTGTAAGTGTTGCACCGCCTACCATGGTATCGTTAATGATGGATTGTTGTTGTGCTTCATCTAGGAACTTAGTTACAGGAATGCTATTCCAAGTGGCGTGCTTAATCAAAGGAATCATGGTGGTATCACCGTGACCGCCTACAACCAATGCATTTAAGTCAGATGGACTGCAATTTAATGTGGTGCTTAATTGGTATTTGAAACGGGCGCTATCTAAAGTACCACCCATACCAATAATTCTATTTTTAGGTAAACCAGTGGATTGCAATGCTAAGTAGGTCATTGTATCCATTGGGTTACTAATTACAATAATGATGGTGTTCGGTGAATGCTTTAAAATATTCTCGCAAACCCCCTTTACAATACCAGCGTTCGTGCCAATTAATTCCTCACGTGTCATACCTGGTTTACGCGGTAAACCAGAAGTAATTACTACCACATCTGAATTTGCGGTTTTTGAATAATCATTCGTTGATCCAGAAATGCGTGTATCAAAACCCAATAAAGCAGCCGTCTGCATCATATCCTGTGCTTTACCTTCTGCAAATCCCTCTTTAATATCTAATAAAACCAGTTCTGTTGCTAATTCTTTACGGGCAATATTATCAGCACATGTAGCACCCACGGCACCTGCACCTACGACTGTAATTTTCATATTTTTTTATTTAAATAAGTATTGAATATTTTTTACGCAGCAAAGTTAGTTATTTGCTTTCTATTATTTTTATTAAGTCAAAAATATCTGCCCCTTTTTCATACACTTTCACCAATTGGTTGTTTTTATATAATGCCACAAATGGAGTCATTTTAGG
>CAJBLA010000131.1 GCA_903953815.1 uncultured Bacteroidota bacterium
GCTTATTGTATTTTTAATGGGACAATTTTATTATAAACTGCCTATTTGAACTTTTATGTAGGTTACAAAGTTTTAACTGCCCTGCTTTGTAATGATTCCATGGGAATGTGTAACATCTTTCCAATAGGCTTACCGTTTCGGTAACTAATAACACGCAAAATAGTCACATCGCTAGGAACCACAAACGCTCCTTTGTATTCATCACTAAATTGGTCTGGTAAGGATTCATCAATAGAGTAGTAAAATTTCAAATTGTCAACTTCACCTTCCATTTTCGTAATGAGTTCTCCTTTAGTGTTGGAGGTAGTTGTAACAATTGGGTCGTACATGCTTTTCGCATGCTTAATATTTAAAGCATCTAAAATCTCAAATTGCTTTTCTACTTTTCCGGAAAAAGATTGCCAATTCTTCTTTTCTTTAGGAGACCATAGTGTTTCGGCAATGGACATGGATCTAGGCCAGGTTAAATATTGTGCACTTCTTAAACTTAATATTTGCTCCGTCCACAAATTGGCTTGCCCTCCTAATATATATTTTGGGTCAATGCCTTGTGGAAGGGGTTCAAATTCATAAGTTTTTTTCATTCTCAAGCCTTTGTATACTTTTCCTTCGGCGGTAACCTCTCCTTGATAAAAATCTATATAGGCAAAATCATTTGGGGTCATTACTACTTGGTGTTTTTGGTTTGCAGCTTCAATGCCTCCTAGCATACCTCTCCAGCTCATTACTGCAGCATTGCCGGGCAAACCACCTTCCAATATTTCATCCCATCCCATTAATTTTTTTCCTTTTGCATTAATGATTTTTTCTACTCTTTTTACAAAATAACTTTGTACTTCATACTGATCTTTCAGGTTTTCTCTTTTCATTAAATTTTCTACATCAGCGCTTTTCTCCCAATTATTTTTTGCAGTTTCATCTCCGCCCATATGAATATATTCAAAAGGGAATAGGGACGCGACCTCTGTGAAAATTTTATCTAAATAGTTATAAACTGTTTCATTGGCAGGGTTCAATGCATTATCGATTTTTGCAGTCGCATGTCCATTGTATCCTGTCCAATCCATAAATTCAGTACCTGCATTAACTTGGTAATTGTAATTAGGCGTGGTGCTTAACGGGTAGGCGGCTAAAAATGCCATGCTATGTCCTGGGATATCAATTTCAGGTAAAATTTCTACGAATTTTGATTTTGCATATGCCACTAGTTCTTTAATATCTTCATGGGTATAAAAGCCGCCATAAGTTTTTGGTTCATCCAAGGCTGGGGCGGATATATTTGCCCATTTACCTTTGCGTTCTACGCGCCATGCGCCCACTTCAGTTAACTTTGGCAATGCTTTAATTTCAATTCGCCAACCTTGATCATCTGTTAAGTGCAGGTGTAAAACATTGTATTTATATAATACCATGTTGTCAATGTATTCTTTCACTTCTGCTTTAGTAAAAAAGTGGCGGCTAACATCTAACATTAAACCTCTCCATCCAAAACGAGGTTTGTCGGTAATGGATACATGAGGAATTTTCCAGCTTACATTATTTTGAATTGAATTATTGAATATGGCAGTTGGCATTATTTGAAGTAATGATTGCCAAGCATAAAATAAACCTGCATTGGTATTTGCTTTAATTTGTATTCCTTTTTCATTCACATCTAAATGATAACCTTCCTTGCCTAATTCAGTTTCGTTGGTTATTTGCAAGTCAATATTTGACTTAGTACTTGATTTAGTTACTTGACTCCCGGTAACCGCAGTAATTTTTTTTGAAATTAATTCGCTAATTACACTTGCTGAATTGGGTGCGTTAACAACGACAACCTTAGGTAGGGTGTAACTGTCCTTACCCACTTTCATTTGGTAAGGTTCAGGTATAATGGCAATTTGTTGTGCATTCGAAAAACTTGTGATAACAAGTAATGAAACTGTAAATATAAAATTTGAAATTTTCATAGCGTCTTTTTAATAGTTGTTGATGAATCTATTTAAATGTTGGTTTAAAGATACTAAAAATTATTGCTGCATATAATGGTATAAATAAAAAAGCCGTCCCGATTTATCGGGACGGCAAGGGGAAAGTTGAAATTATTCTATCAACTAAGCAGTAAAATCAACCATTTTATTTGCTATGTTCATTAGCAGTTTGAATCGTATAATTTGTTGCCTAGTTTAATGATTATTTTTAGTATCTATATGCATCAGACTTGAACGGTCCAGCTACTGGTATACCTAAGTATTCTGCTTGTTCAGTAGTTAACTCATCTAATTCAGCACCTACTTTCGCTAAGTGTAAACGCGCTACCTTCTCATCTAAATGTTTAGGTAAAACGTATACTTTGTTTTCGTAGTTCTTATGGTTGGTCCATAATTCTATTTGTGCTAAAGTTTGGTTAGAGAAAGAGTTACTCATTACAAAGCTAGGGTGACCAGTTGCGCAACCTAAGTTTACCAAACGGCCTTCTGCAAGTATAATAACATCTTTACCTTCGATATTATACAAATCAACTTGTGGTTTGATGGTATCTTTTGTATGACCATAGTTTTTATTTAACCATGCCATATCAATTTCAATATCAAAGTGACCAATATTACAAACAATCGCTTTGTCTTTCATTGATCTAAAATGCTTTTCGTTGATCAAATCACGACAACCAGAAGCGGTAACAATGATGTCTGCTTCTTTTACTGCGTCAATCATTTTTCTTACTTCAAAACCATCCATCGCTGCTTGTAAAGCACATATAGGATCAATCTCAGTAACCATTACACGACAACCAGCACCACGAAGGGATGCGGCAGATCCTTTTCCTACGTCACCGTATGAACCAACTACTGCTACCTTACCGGCCATCATTACATCAGTTGCACGACGAATCGCATCTACTAATGATTCTTGACAACCATATTTATTATCAAATTTAGATTTCGTAACTGAATCGTTTACGTTAATTGCTGGCATTGGTAAAGTACCTTTCGCCATACGCTCATATAAACGGTGAACACCTGTTGTTGTTTCTTCACTCAATCCTTTAATACCTGCAACAAATTGAGGGTATTTATCTAACACCATATTGGTTAAATCACCACCATCATCTAAGATCATATTCAAAGGACGGTCTGCACCACCAAAGAATAAAGTTTGCTCAATACACCAGTCACCTTCTTCAATAGATTGACCTTTCCAAGCAAAAACA
>CAJBLA010000132.1 GCA_903953815.1 uncultured Bacteroidota bacterium
AACGCTAACTTTGATCGTCCTTCAAATATGGCTGGCGACTTTAATATCAACTTTGTAAACTCAGATAGCACCGAACTTGATACGGAAGTGCCCACTTTAATAAATGATGAAGAAATTAAAGGAGAATCGGATTATGAAATTCCAGCAACCGAAAATACTGCCGTTGAAAAACCTGCTGCCATTAATACGAACACGCCCGCACCGAAACCCATAAAAAGTAACGTTCCTGCTAAAAAAGAAACTATTAATAAGGAAGCGCAAAAACCAAAAGCCCTTTTTCCAGTAAAGAAAAAGAATTAAGCTATCTGTTTTTTAAGTTATACATCAATGAAAAATGATGGTACATATTTTTTTGAAAAAATGCATTGCCATATTGGACTTCTACCCTTTGCAATTGCAACGCAAGGCCTGAACTAAATCCATTTAATGCATTTTGTTGTCCTTGAATATTTAAATCAAAACGGCGCATAAAATTATAGCCTAAATTAACGGATACTTGTTCTCCTATAAATACTTCCCCTGCTAAAATTAAATGATTAAATAAATTCTGCAATGAACCTGGATTCCTATAGCCTTGTTGGGCATTAAAGCTGGTATCATTATAAGCTAAATTCCATAATGATAATTTTTCAGCAGTCAACGAAAATTGGAAGGGCGCATTTTCTAATTTTTTCGTCCAGCCAACAATTAAATTAAATGGAAGTTCCTCCTTTGTGGCATAGGTTTTCAATTGTGCCCCTAAATTTTTTACTAAAACACTCACTTGTGATAATTCACTAGCAGGTTGGTATCTTAACCCAATATCCATTGCGAAGCCATTTGATTTATATAAACCATAATTGGATTGTATAAATTTTAATGTAGTTCCAATATGAATGTTATTTATATAACTAGTAGCGGCAGACACTTGCAAACTATAATCGTTGGGGCGAAAATTGCCCATTTGATTACCTGCAATATCGGTCATAGCAACAGCACCATAATCCATAAAATGTACGCCCCATCCTACTACTATTTTTTTATTCTCAATAAATTTGGCACCACTAAAATCGTATTGTTTGATGTCAGCCAAATAAGGCTTCACACTTAAGTGTAGCCAACTGTCCATACTTGGCATGAGTAGTGCCGGATTATACATGGCTAATCCCAGATCTGGTTGTATCTGACTTATGTTGATGCCTCCTAAGGAGGAAGCCTTTGCTGAATGCGGGAGGTTTTAAAAATTGTATACCGCATTTGACTCCTTCCCTCCAATATTACCAATGGTGGTTTGTGCCATGACCATAGGACCACAAAAAAATAAAGCTAAAATAAAAATCCCTAGCTTTTGTATTTTTTTGATTGTTATCATCATAATACAAAGCTAGGGGTTGCATTCCTTATAATCAACTTAAACTAATGCTAAGTCAAGCACTTGTTGCATATTTTTTACATAATGAAACTGTACGCCTTTAATAAAAGTTTTATCTATTTCGTCTACATCCTTCTCATTTTGCCAGCACATAATAATTTCCTTCATACCTGCTCTTTTTGCAGCTAATATCTTTTCCTTGATCCCTCCCACTGGTAACACTTGACCGCGCAAGGTAATTTCACCTGTCATTGCTAAATATGGTTTTACTTTACGACCCGTAAACGCAGAAGTAAGTGCAGTAAGCATCGTAATGCCCGCGCTTGGACCATCCTTTGGCACTGCGCCTTCTGGTACATGCACATGAATTGCTTTTGTGGTAAATAAATTTGGATCCACCCCTATTTTCTTTGCATTACTTTGCAAATAAGTTAAAGCAGTATCAGCACTTTCCTTCATCACATTACCTAAATTACCTGTTAATTTCATACCCCCTTTGCCATCGGCCAATAATACTTCAATAAATAAAATATCCCCCCCCACATACGTCCAAGCTAAGCCAACGGCTACACCCGGCATATTTACTGTTTTATAAATTTCATTGCTGTATTTTGGCTGTCCTAAAATTTTAATAATGTCAGGTTTGGTAACTGTAGATTTTACCTTGTGCTTATAGGCCAATTCTTTGGCTTGGTAACGCATGATTGAGGCCAATTGTCTATCTAATTCACGCACCCCACTTTCTCTGGTATAATCTTCAATTACTTTTTCCAAAACGGTATCCTGTACTTTAAAATTAATTTTATCCAAGCCATGAGCTGATTTTTGCTTCGGTAATAAATGGCGCTTAGCAATTTCCACTTTTTCTTCCACGGCATAACCACTTAAATCAATAATCTCTAAACGGTCGCGCAAAGCTGGCTGAATCCGACTAATATCATTAGCAGTAGCGATGAATAATGTTTTGCTTAAATCATATTCTGACTCCAAATAATTATCATAAAAACTATGATTCTGTTCTGGATCTAACACTTCCAATAAAGCAGAAGAGGGATCCCCTCTATGATCACTTCCTATTTTATCAATCTCATCCAAAATCATTACAGGATTAGATGTTTTTACTTTTCGTAAGCTTTGTATAATCCTACCTGGCATTGCACCAATATAAGTTTTACGATGTCCACGAATTTCACTTTCATCATGCAACCCTCCTAAGCTTACTCTCACATATTTGCGACCAATAGCGTGCGCTATGGATTTACCTAGCGATGTTTTACCAATACCTGGAGGACCTAAAAAACATAAAATAGGACTTTTCATATCCCCTTTTATTTTAAGTACCGCTAAGTATTCTAAAATTCGATTCTTAATTTTTCCCATGCCATAATGATCTGCATCCAACACTTTTTTGGCATTCTTTAAATCATAGTTATCATCTGTGTATTCATCCCATGGCAAATCTAAAATCAAATCAAGATGATTATACACCACCGAATAATCAGGTGTGCTGGAATGCATCCTTTCTAATTTCTCTAAGCCATTTTGAAATATTTTTTTTGCGCTTTCAGGCCATTTTTTGTTTTCGGCCTTCTTTTTCATTTCTGCTAGCTCGCGATCATTGGCATCTCCACCTAATTCATCCTTAATGCTTTTAAGTTGCTGTTGTAAAAAATAGTCCCTTTGTTGTTTGTCAATTTCAGTGCGCGTTTTATTCGCCACTTTATTTTTTAATTCAACAAATTGTAATTCCTGTTGTAAATATTGAATCAGCTTTTCAGCCTTAAGGGAAATTTTATTTTCTTCTAATAATCCTTGCTTGTTGGCTATCTCTACATTTAAATTACTACTTACAAAATTGATTAAGAATAAAGGATTCTCAATATTTTTTAAAATCATTGCAGCCTCTGACGGAAAATTAGGAGACAACTGAATGATTTGCGTTGCCAAATCCTTGATATTTGATAAGTAAGCCTGAAAATTTTGATCTTCTTTTCCCACTTTCTCTTCCACCAACACTTTGATACTTGCTTTAAAAAACGGATCCTCTTCTTTCATTTCAAGTAATTGGAAACGCTTTTTACCTTGTATAATTATAGTAGTTCCACCGTCCTGCATTTTAATCATTTTAATGATTTTTGCTACAGTACCAATGGAACATAAATCTGCAGGTGTTGGATCTTCAATATTTCCATCCTTTTGGGAAACTACCCCAATTAATTTATCCTTATTATATGCAGCTTTCACTGCTTGAATACTTTTATCTCTACCTACCGTAATTGGAATCACGACCCCAGGAAACAAAACCGTATTACGAAGTGGTAAAATAGGAATGATGTCATCCACCACCATATCCTTATCACCCTCCATATCCTGCTCATTAAATGAAAATAAGGGTATGAACTCATTATCATCCTCCGCTCTAAATAAAAAATTATTATCCACTGTTATTTATTTTAAAATAGTCAAATTGACATACCCGTCGCTGAAAACAGCCTACAAGTTATGTACACCCTAATAAGGCAATATTAATGCCAAAATCTGTATTGAACGCAACAATTGGCCCCCTATATCCCTAAAATAAAAAATCCTTCCCGATATTATCGGGAAGGACCTTCTTGCAAGAAGTTATTGTAAACTTCTAAACTACTTAGCAGCAGCAGCAGTATCAACTGTTGCAGCAGCAGCAGTATCAACAGTTACAGCAGCAGCTGTATCTACAGTTGCAGCAGCAGCTGTATCAGTTGTAGCTTCAGTAGAAGCACCACCACATGCAGTTAATGCAGCGATAGCTAAGATTGCGAATACTTTTTTCATTTTGAAATGGTTTTAAGTTTGTATTTAATACGGAGGCGAAGATAACAATCCCCATTAAAATCGCCAAATTTTAACATTAAATTTTAAAATAATCCTTATTATGAAGAGATAATTCTACTTTTTCCTGAAATATATACGCACCGGAACCCCTGTAAACTTGAAATTTGCCCTTATTTGGTTCTCTAAATAGTTCCGATAAGGGGTTTTAATATCATCAGGGAAATTGGTAAAAAAGGCAAAACTTGGGACCCTAGTTGGTAATTGAGATACAAACTTGATCTTAATAATGTGCCCCCTAACCACAGGTGCTTGGTAATTTTGAACCACTTTAAGCATAATGTCATTTAGCTTAGAAGTAGGTACTTTACGGTGCCTGTTCTCAAATACATCCAAGGCCAATTCAATTGCCTTAAATATCCTCGTTTTTTCAAGTGCAGATATAAATAGTACAGGCACATCAGTAAAAGGTGCCAGTTTGTCCTTGAGTACTTTTTCATAATCCCTAGCCGTATTGGTCTCTTTTTCAATCAAATCCCATTTATTAACCAATACCACAATACCCTTTCCTTTTTTTGCAGCCAGGCTGAATATGCTCAAATCCTGCGCAGTAATCCCCTTAACTGCATCTATGACTAATAAACAAACATCCGCCTCATCCATGGCCTTAATCGCACGGATAATGGAATAAAATTCTAAATCATCTTTTTCCTTATTCTTTCTTCTAATTCCAGCTGTATCTATCAATACAAATTCCTTTTGGAACATGTTATAATGCGTATGAATAGTATCACGGGTTGTACCAGCAATATCTGATACAATGGTTCTATTTTGACCAATCATGGCGTTTAACAAGGAAGATTTTCCCACATTAGGTTGGCCCATAATCGCAATTTTAGGCACAGCAACTTCCTCTTCAGGCTCCGCGCCTTCGGGTAATTCCGCATTCACCACTTTCACCGGCTCATCCTTCATCCCATTAGTTACTGCATCTAATATTTCACCCGTGCCACTTCCTGAAATAGAGCTCACAAAATAATTGTGCTCAAAACCCATTCCGTAAAACTCAGTGCCTTCCAAAGCCCTTGTGGAATTATCTACTTTATTCACGCATACATACACCGGCTTAGTGCTTCTGCGAAGCATATTTGCCATAGATGAATCTAAATCGGTCAAACCAACCGCTGCGTCCACCATAAAAATAATGGCATTGGCTTCCTCAATCGCAATATTCACTTGCTTACGAATCTCTGTTTCAAACATATCACGAGAATCAGGTACAAACCCTCCTGTATCAATTACGTTAAAGGTTTTGCCATTCCATTCGGTTACCCCGTATTGACGGTCTCTAGTAACACCACTAATATCATCCACAATTGCTTTTCGCTCCTCTAAGAAACGATTAAACAAAGTGCTTTTTCCTACGTTTGGCCTTCCAACAATTGCCACTGTATAACTCATAAAACTTCAATTTAATATTCAATCAACATTATATAAATTATTGATATTCATTACTTTAATGTAATTAATTATCAATTAATATTAATACCCAAATTCTTTTAATTTCATATCATTGTCACGCCACTTAGGCTTCACCTTTACAAATAGTTCAAGGTAAACCTTTGAACCAATGAACTCCTCTATATCCTTTCTAGCCAAACTTCCTATCTCCTTAATCATCTTACCCCCTTGCCCAATAATAATCGCTTTTTGCGTCTCACGATTCACGACAATATCCGCCTGAATTTTTGTTAAAAGCGGTTGCTCCTTAAATGAATTCACCAATACTGCAGTATGATAAGGAATTTCCTCGCCAAACAACTGGTATATCTTTTCCCTGATCATTTCACTTACAAAAAACTTAGTCGGCATATCACTCAAATCTTCCTGATCAAAAAACGGATGACCACCTTCTGGAATAAGCTCAAGTATTACTTTCATTAACCTATCTACATCAATGATATTCAATGCACTAATTGAAATTATTTTTGTACAATAAGGTTTTGCGCTAAAGTAAGCATTTGCTTCTTTTACCCTGCCGCCAGCTGCCAAATCCGACTTATTCATCACCACAATACAAGGCACTTTTAACTTTAAAGCACTAAACATAGCGTCAATTTCATCAAAATCGTCCCGAACATCCACCATCAAAAGTCCCAAATCAGCATCTTCCAAAGCCGATTTTACCGCCCCCATCATCTTTTCATGAAGCTTATATTTAGGATCAATGATCCCTGGAGTGTCTGAAAATATGACTTGATACTCATCCACCTTGTTCAAGAAGGCCTTAATCCTATGGCGGGTGGTTTGTACTTTGGAGGACACAATAGCCATTTTCTCACCCATGATGGCGTTCAGTAAAGTGCTTTTACCGGCGTTTGGCTTCCCAAATATATTTACAAACCCTACTTTCATGCCTTTCTATTCTTTTATTGAATCCTTAAGGATACAAAGTTACTACAAAAAAAATCCGCTCTCGATATGAAATCGGGAGCGGGATTATGTTGCGAGGGAAGGGATCGAACCTCCGACCTTCGGGTTATGAGCCCGACGAGCTACCGCTGCTCTACCTCGCGATGTTTGGACGGCAAAGATAGGGCATTATTAGTTCATGGGCAAGTTTTAGGGGGTGTTAATGGAATTAGATAGGAAACTAGCAATTAAGGATTTTTTAGTATTTTGTATACCAATACCTGCTTGATCTTTAAAACTTTAATTTATGACGAATTCCAACATTTTTGACGCCATTGTAGTAGGCTCCGGTATTTCTGGAGGCTGGGCAGCAAAAGAACTAACAGAAAAAGGATTAAAAACAATATTACTTGAAAGAGGCCGTAATGTGGAACATATCAAAGACTATGAAGGCACTGAAAAAAATCCTTGGGAATTACCACACCGCAATGCCAGAACCGAGGAAGATAAATATAACTCTCCTATTCAAAGTAAATGTTACGCATACGATGAGGTATCAAAAAAATTCTTCGTAAACGATCTTGAAAATCCCTACAACCCTGTAAAACCATTTGATTGGATTAGAGGTAATCATGTAGGTGGTCGTTCACTCATGTGGGGTCGTCAAAGTTATCGCTTAAGCGATTTGGATTTTGAAGCCAATGCAAAAGATGGCCATGGAACCGACTGGCCGATTCGATATAATGATCTTGCCCCTTGGTATAGTTATGTTGAAAAATTTGCAGGTATTAGTGGTAATAGAGATGGTATTCCTAATTTACCAGATGGTGAATTTCAACCAGCCATGGAAATGAACTGTGTTGAACAAATGGTGGCCAATAATCTTAAAACAAAAATGGGTCGTCCGATGATTATTGGAAGATCTGCGAATCATACTGCGAAAATTGGAACCCGTGGCCCTTGTCAATTCAGAAATAAATGTCACCAAGGCTGTCCATTTGGAGGTTATTTTAGTTCCAACTCCGCTACCCTTCCTGCAGCATTTGCAACTGGTAATTTAACTTTAAGACCAGATGCCATCACTACAGAAATTTTATACGACAAAGAAACAGGACGTGCAAAAGGTGTTCGAATTTTAGATGCAAATACCAATAAAACAGAAGAATATTATGCTAAAATAGTTTTCTTAAATGCTTCTACATTAGGTACTTCTCATATTTTATTAAACTCCGTATCGGAAGTTTTCCCAACAGGATTTGGAAATAGTAGCCAACAAGTAGGACATAATTTAATGGATCATCATTATGGCGTTGGCGCGAATGGTGACTTTGATGGCTTCTTAGATAAATATACTTATGGTCGTCGTCCAAATGGAATATATGTTCCTCGTTTTAGAAACTTAGATGGCGGTTCCTCGGCAGGATATGTTCGTGGATTTGGTTATCAAGGTGGTGCTTCTCGCAAACGTGGTGATGCTGATGGCATTGGCGTTGAATTAAAAGAAAGTATTACTGAACCAGGCAATTGGAGCATGGGTTGGGGTTCATGGGGCGAGCATTTACCTTACTATGAAAATAAAGTAAGCTTAAATAAAGATAAAAAAGACAAGTGGGGACTACCAACCCTTGATATTGATTGTGAATTCAAGGACAATGAAATGAAGATGCGTGTTGATATGAAAAACAGCGCAGCAGAAATGTTAGAAGCAGCTGGCATTAAAAATATTACTACTTACGATAACATGCCTGCCCCAGGATTTTGTATTCATGAAATGGGAACGGCTCGAATGGGTAAGGATCCTAAAACATCTGTATTAAACAAATGGAATCAAATGCATGATGCAAAAAATGTTTTTATAACAGATGGTTCAGCTATGGCTTCTTCTGCATGTCAAAATCCATCATTAACTTATATGGCATTAACTGCAAGGGCAACTGATTTTGCAGTAAGCGAATTAAAAAAAGGAAATCTGTAAAGATTTCCTTTTTTATTTTATTTGCGCTTTTATTTAATTAATTTTTATGCCTAATGCTTGATGCGCCAGAGGTATTAGATTCTTTCACATTCGGATTTCCTTTGTAATCAATGCTACTTGCACCAATTGAATTTGCTTTTAAAATTTCAGTAACGGTTGCTTGTATACTACTAGCACCTGAAGATTTAAGAATTGCCCCTTTTGAATTTAAATTGTAAAGTTTTGCATCACTTGCCCCAGAAATTACCACAGATAAATCATCCACCTTTCCCGCTAATTCAATCTTAGAAGCACCCGCCCCTGTAATAGCAATTGTATTTGCATCCACCGAACTTTTGCAATCAGAAGCGCCAGATATATCATAAATAATTACGCCTGCACTAATATCCCCTTTAAAATCGGAAGCACCCGATAAATTAATTCTAATTTTTGACGACTCGATTTTATTAATGACATGAACATCACTTGCGCCCGAAGCTGTTATTGCATCAATATCTTTTATACTTACATAAGCCTTGGTTTTGTAGTTCCCCCATTTTTTCCAATTAAACCAAGATCCATTTTCCCCTAAACGAATAATCAAAACACCGCCTTCCACTTCAGTAATAATATGATCTCTAATTTCATCACTACTTGCACTTACAGCTACTTTGTTTGAAGCGGATTGGGTTAAATACAAATCAATGGCACTAGAAACCCTAATGGCATTAAAATTAGCCACTTTACGCACTTGCGCATTGTCATCGTATACTATTGCTGATTTTTGTTGCGCATTGATATTGCAACTCGTTAAAACCAACAATGCAAGGACTAGCTTTTTCATATGATATGTGTTTATATTCCTTAAAACGAAATAACTATTATAAAGTTACACTTGCTGGTATGATTAATTCATATTATTTTTGCCCCGTCCTCGGGGTGCTGTAAAAAGCTGAGAAAAAACCCGTTGAACCTGAACAGGGTAATGCCTGCGAAGGGAAGGTCAACGCAACACGCGCACTTCTCATAGCTATTATTCCTGTTCCCATTATCAATTTTGTAAAAAATTAAACTTTAGTCATGACTAAGTTACTGGGAACAATTGTGTCATTTTTTATGCTCGCCACACTAATGGCGCAGCAACCAAAGCAAGCTTTGCAAAAACTGTCCATATCGGATAGCTTAAAAAAGTATACCGATAGCATACGAAGCCTACCTCCGCTCGAAGTAAAATCGATTAGAGCCAACGAACAAGGGCCATTTGCTAAAAGTAATATCTCAAAAAATCAGATTGCCTTATTAAATACGGGACAGGATTTACCATTTATTCTACAAAACACACCATCAGTGGTAGTTCATGCAGATGCCGGTAATGGTGTTGGATATACTGGCATTAGAATTAGAGGAACAGATGCAACAAGAATTAATTTTACTTTAAATGGCATCCCCTATAATGACCCAGAGAGTATGGGTACATTTTTTGTAAACTTACCTGACTTTAGTTCAAGTGTCAATAGCATTCAAATACAAAGAGGTGTTGGTACATCCAGCAATGGCGCTGGCGCTTTTGGCGGCACGGTTAACTTATCAACAAATGAATATAACCCCAACAACTATATTTCTTTTCAAAATAGCGGCGGCTCCTTTAATACTTTAAAAAATACATTACTATTTGGAACGGGTTTACTTAATAACCATTGGACCCTAGATGCAAGATTAAGTAAAATTGTTAGTGATGGATATATTGACAGAGCTAGTAGTGATTTAAAATCCTATTTTGTTAGTACTACTTATTGGGGAGAAAAATCATCGCTTCGATTTAATATATTTTCTGGTAAAGAAAAAACATATCAAGCATGGTATGGAGTTCCTGAAGAGTTATTATCAACAAATCGCACCTACAATCCAGCGGGAACAGAAAAATTGGACAACCCCTATGAGGACCAAGTTGATAATTATAATCAAACCCATTATCAAGTGTTTTACAATAAAGAAATTAATAAAAAAATTCAATGGAACACGGCATTATTTACAACATTAGGCAAAGGATATTATGAAGAATATAAATCTGAGGTTGATTTAGCAGATTATAATATTGAAACAAAGGGTAAAATTTGGGTGCCTACTGATATTGTTAGAAGAAGATGGCTTGATAATCAATTTTATGGTCAGATTGCTGCCATTTCTTATAAAGACAGTGTTAATGAGCTAACAGCTGGTGGTGGTTGGACAGTTTATGATGGGCTGCATTTTGGAACACTCCCTTATCTCGCACAAAATTTAGCACCCGCAAATTTTAAATATTACAATGTGGATGCAAAAAAATCCGAGATAAATAGTTATGTAAAATGGGAGCGATATTGGCTGAAGAATATGACTAGCTTTATTGATTTACAATTCAGAAACGTACAACACAAAATGAACGGATTTAAAGACAATCCTCTTTTATTTATTGACAGAAAATTTGCATTTTTTAACCCAAAAATGGGTGTTCGTGTTCGCAATAAAAGCATGACTTACTTTACTAGTATTTCATTTGCAAATAAAGAACCGAATAGAGAGGATTTTGAAGCAAATAAAATACAACAGCCCAAAAGCGAAAGATTAATTGATTGGGAAACCGGACTTGAACTTAAAAAATCAAACTTTCTACTCAACGCCAATATGTATTACATGCATTATAAGGACCAACTCGTATTAACAGGTAAAATAAATGATGTAGGCGCATACACAAGAACAAATGTACCTAGTAGCTATAGAGCAGGAATTGAATTACAGGCACAATATAGTTTAAGTAAAAAATACTCCACGTCCTACAGTGTCACCTTAAGTCAAAATAAAATAAAAAGTTTTACAGAATATATTGACGATTATGACAACGGTGGACAAATTAGTATTGAACACAATAATACAAATATTGCACTTTCCCCAACGCTCACAACCAATCGAACTTTTCAATGGAGACCAAATGAACGTTTCGCTCTCATTTGGACAACCAAATATGTTTCTAAGCAGTATTTAGATAACACACAAAACAATAGCAAAGCACTTGACGATTATTTTCTGAATGATATAAATGCACACTGGCAGATAATTGACAAAACAAAATGGAAAATGAAAATACAGTTTTTTATCAATAATATTTTAGATATAAAGTACGAACCCAATGGTTATACTTATAGTTATATCTATAGTGGTGTAACAACCACCTCAAATAACTATTTCCCAATGGCTGGACGTAACTATTGGTTAAGTTTAATTATAGATATAAAATAAATTTACGATGGAAATTTTTCTTGCCAAGCCAACATGCCACCTACTACATTATACACATTTTTAAAACCATAAGGTTC
>CAJBLA010000133.1 GCA_903953815.1 uncultured Bacteroidota bacterium
ACCATATTGGTTAAATCACCACCATCATCTAAGATCATATTCAAAGGACGGTCTGCACCACCAAAGAATAAAGTTTGCTCAATACACCAGTCACCTTCTTCAATAGATTGACCTTTCCAAGCAAAAACACCAACACCTGTTGCAGCGATAGCAGCAGCGGCTTGATCTTGTGTTGAAAATATATTACAAGAGCTCCATTTTACTTCCGCTCCTAATGCAGTTAATGTTTCAATTAATACAGCAGTTTGAATGGTCATGTGTAAGCAACCCGCAATGCGCGCTCCTTTTAATGGCTGGCTAGGTCCGTACTCTGCACGGATACTCATTAATCCTGGCATTTCTGCTTCAGCCAAACGGATTTCTTTACGACCCCATTCTGCTAATGTGATATCGGCTACTTTATAAGGTAGGCTAAAATCGATGTTTTGTAAGTTAGACATGTTAATTTATTTAGAGGGCAAAGGTATGAAATAGGATAAAATAATAAAATATTTGATATTTTTAGGATAAACGGCTATATATTACTATTTTTATGATGATTTATGCTAAAAAACAATGAAAAGTAGTACTCCATTAGTAGATTCGGCTATTGCGCAACAGTCTATCTCCTTAGACGAGAAGGATTTAGCCATTTTGCGCCTATTACAAGACAATGCTAGGATCACCGTTAAGGAAATTGCAGATCAGATTCATTTGAGTACTACGCCGGTGCATGAGCGTATTAAGCGGCTTGAAGCGAATGGGGTGATTAAGCAATATGCTACTTTAATTGACGGAACAAAAGTCAAAAAAGGGCTGATGGTGATTTGCTATGTGTCTTTGAATCAACACAGTAAGCAATCCGGTGGGCAATTTATCAAATTGATTAATGATTTGCCTGACGTGGTAGAGTGCTATAGTATTTCAGGGGAATTTGACTTTATGTTGAAGATTGTTACGGAGGATATGAACAGTTATTACAATTTCCACGTGAACAAATTAAGTCAGGCTGACAATATTAGTCAGGTACAAAGCGTTTTTATCATGGGTATCGTTAAACAAACCCATTTAATTGTATAATTTCCTAACCCTTTCAATTTAAATATTATGAAAAATAATAAGCTTGTTGGACTTGGATTAGCCATCGTTATCATTATTGGGTACTTTTTTTTAAATCCAGGTAAACCACCTAAATATTTGGTTCACAGATATCCATTTACACTTGATGTTTTCAAGCAAGTAGCCTTGACTACTTATACGACTGATTCAAATCAAACTGATAGCACACCGTTGATCACTGCAAGTGGTCTAAAATTGGATAGCTTGAATCCCAAAAAGCATCGGGTTATTGCTATTAGTAGAGATTTAAAAGAATTATTTTCTTTCGGTGATAAAGTTATGCTATCAAATGCAGGAAAATATAATGGTATCTGGTTTATTCACGATTTGATGAATAAAAAATGGAAGAACAAAATTGATATTTTAATCAATCCCAACGATCCCCAAATGAGTTTAGAGAAGGTGGTGATTTCGAAAATTTAGCAACACATAGTTTATTTTCTAAGGGTATGCGGTCACAATTTGTGACCGCATAGGGTAAAAATGGGGGTATGCGGTCACAAATTGTGACCGCATACCCCTTACGCGTATTTATACTCAAATCTTCATTTTTATTAAAGCCTATTTTAATTGCTAAAATTTTACAATGACAGAAATTAATTTAATTCAACAAAAAATTCATGAAATAAGGGGTGAAATGGTGATGTTGGATTTTGACCTGGCCTTTCTTTACGAAGTAGACACGAAAACATTAAATCAAGCAGTAAAAAGAAATGAACAAAGGTTCCCCGCAGATTTTATGTTCAGACTTACTCCAAAAGAATGGGATAGGATGATATCACAAAATGTGATATCATCGGGGTATAAAAGAAATAAAAGTTTAATACCTTTTGCATTTACGGAGCACGGTGTTGCTATGATTTCAGGGGTTTTGAAAAGTGAGAAAGCTTTAATGATGAATATTTCAATAATAAGAATGTTCATTGAAATGAAAAGAGTGTTACTTAAAAATGCTTCTATTAAAGGGCAGCTTCAAGAAATGAGAGAAAGGATTGGAGAGCATGATGTTCAACTTAATAAAATATATGACACTATTGAACACTTATTGGATCTAACGATTAATAGAGTTAAATGGAATGAAAGAAATAGAATTGGATTTAAAGAAGAAAAATGATCTTTGATATTTATAAATGTAAACGCATTACGTAGTCGTCCATATAAAAGCCGTTGCCAATATCAAATTTAAATTCGAGTTCTTTGATGAAGCCTTTTTTTAAGTAGAAAGTGTAGGCCGTATTTTGTTTGTTGACTTGTAAAAATAAAGAGGTTGAACCTGACGCTTTAGCTACTTCAATGGATTTGTTTAATAAAGCTTTGCCAGCGCCAGTGCCCTGCACAGCGGGGAGCACATAGAGTTTATTTAATTTGTGGGCTTTGGCATTATTTCCTACCTCAGCTTTATTATCATCCGGACTTACCGAACAAAATCCAATTGCATCTATATCTCCATTATCATTCTGTTTGCTTGCAATATAAAATTCGCAGCCCGTATTCATTTGTTTTTCTAAAGACGCATCGCTATACATCCAGTCCAACATAAAATCAATTTGTTCCTGCGATATAATATGCCCATAGGTGCTTGGCCAAGTACGTTCTGAAACTGAACGAATAAAAGCGCGATCGGGGAGACCTGCACGGGTAATTATAATTTCACTCATACTAACCTAATTGCGCTAAACTTTCTTCAATAGTTTGAATACGAGCCAAAGCATCTGCTTTTTTCTTTTGTTCAATTGCTAAAACTTCAGGCTTCGCATTTTGAACAAATTTTTCATTGTCAAGCTTCTTGCTAACACTTATTAAAAATCCTTGTTGGTGTGCTAAATCTTTTAATAAGTTTTCCTTTAAGCTGGCAGTATCAATGGCTTGATCTGAAACGATATAAAATTTGTCTTTTTCTAAAGCAACTACAATGGAAGCACCAATGGCGCTTGAGGTATATTGTATATCAGATGCATTAATTTGCTTTGCTAATATTTTTTGTATTGTTTGATAAGGTGCATTATTCGATGTTTGAATATGTAGTTCAATCGCATCCTTTGGCTTGATCTGATTTTTATTACGTGCATCACGTAAAGTTGAAATGACATTTTGCAATAAAGCACCTGCATTTAAAACAGCATCGTCTACTTTTGATGTTGGTGTATACAGTTTAACACATAAATCCTCGGTCTGCGTTTTTAATGTGTGGTGAATTTCTTCTGTAATGAATGGCATGAAAGGATGTAGCAATTGTAAAAGCGCATCATAAAATTCAACCGTTCTATCATAAACCCCTTGATGCATTGGTTGTTCAAAGCCTGGTTTGATCCATTCCAAATACCAACTACAAAAATCATCCCATATTAAACCATAAATCGTTTTTAAGGCTTCGCTTAATCGGAATGTTTTTAGCATTTCATCCACCTCGTTTTGAGTGCTCGTTAATTTCGCCTGAAACCAATCCATAGCAAATTTTGCATCCTCTGGAATTTCGCCTTCCTTATTTTGACGTGCTTCCCACATCTTCAATAATTTAGTGGCATTCCATAATTTATTATTAAAATTTCTGCCTTGCTCTAAAGTTGATTCGTCAAACAACAAATCATTTCCTGCAGGAGAAGCAATCATAATACCAAAACGAACTGCGTCTGCACCATATTGATCAATGAGTCCTAAAAGATCGGGAGAGTTTCCTAAACTTTTGCTCATTTTACGTCCTTGTTTATCGCGCACAATACCTGTGAAGTATACATCCTTGAATGGAATTTCACCCATGTATTCTTCCCCAGCCATAATCATTCTCGCTACCCAAAAGAAAATAATTTCAGGTGCTGTTACTAAAGTGCTGGTAGGATAGTAGTAATTAACTTCCGCATTATTTGGATTGGATAACCCTTTAAAAACTTCAAAAGGCCATAACCAACTACTAAACCAAGTATCCAAACAATCGGCGTCCTGTGTTAATTTTTTTCCTTTGGTTTCAGGATGATTCGCATTTACTTCTGCTTCATTGTGTGCCACATAAAAATTGCCTTCTTCATCATACCATGCGGGTATACGATGACCCCACCAAAGCTGACGACTAATACACCAATCCTTGATGCCTTCCATCCAATGGCGATATAAGTTTTTAAATTTAGCAGGATGAAAACTAATTTCATCTGACATCACAGCTTCCAAAGCAGGCGCTGCTAATTTTTTCATATCTACCCACCATTGTAAACTTAATCTTGGTTCTACAATGGCATCGGTTCTTTCACTAAAGCCTACTTGATGCGTGTAATCTTCAATCTTCACTAAATTTCCTGCGGCATCTAAATCCTTGGTAATAATTTTTCTTACTTCAATTCTGTCCTGTCCGATATATAAGCCTGCTGCTTCGGATAAGGTACCATCATCGTTCATGGTATCAATGACTTCCAAATTATATTTTTGGCCTAACATAAAATCATTCATGTCATGCGCAGGTGTAACTTTTAATGCGCCAGTACCAAATTCAATCTCCACATAATCATCTGCAATTATCGGGATGCGCCTGTTAATTAATGGGACAAAAGCAAATTTGCCCACTAAGTGTTTGTATCTATCATCTTTAGGATGAACACAAATTGCTGAGTCACCTAAAATAGTTTCAGGACGAACTGTTGCAATGGTAATATATTCATCACCGGGCACATCTAACTTATAACGTAAATGATAAATTTTTCCAGCAACTTCCTTGTGAATTACTTCTTCATCACTTAAAGCAGTTTTCGCGCGTACATCCCAATTGATCATTCTTTTACCGCGATAAATTTTTCCTTTCTTATATAAATCAACAAATACTTTAATAACCGATTCATAATAATCTGCATCCATGGTAAATGAGGTACGCTCCCAATCCAAACTGCAACCCATCTTTCTTAACTGCTGCAAAATGATACCGCCATATTTTTCTTTCCATTCCCATGCATATCCTAAAAATTCATCTCTGGTTAAAGATGATTTTGCAATGCCTCTTTCTCTTAACATCGCAACTACTTTTGCTTCGGTTGCTATGGATGCATGATCTGTTCCTGGCACCCAACATGGATTAAATCCTTGCATGCGTGCACGACGCACTAAAATATCTTGAATCGTATTATTCAAACAATGCCCCATATGTAATACACCCGTCACATTTGGCGGAGGTATCACAACAGTGTATGCCTTTTTATCATTGGGCGTGCTGTGAAAATAACCGCTGTCCACCCAATGTTTGTACCATTTAATTTCGACTTCACCCGGTATGTAATTTTTACTCAATTCCATGCTTTGCTTCTTTACCTATATTGAGCCACAAAAATAAGGAAAAGGGACAAGCAATAAGTTGCTAAAAAATACGACCTTAGCCACTCAATGGAATTTGCAGTAGTAGATATAGAAACCACAGGCAGCACCCCCCAATCGGCGGGGATTACTGAAATCGCTATTGTGATTCATAATGGGGTAGAAGTGACGGGCAAATATGTCACTTTGATTAACCCTAGGCAAAAAATACCCCCTTTTATCGTGAATATGACCGGCATAAGCGATGCCATGGTGGCAAATGCGCCATTATTTGAAGAGGTAGCACCACAGATATATAATTTATTGAATGGTCGCATATTTGTGGCGCATAATGTAAGCTTTGACTATTCCTTTGTGCATTATCTATTAGGAAAATGTGGTTTTCAGTGGTCAGCGCCAAAATTATGTACCATTAAATTAAGTCGACGCGTTTTCCCCGGATTGGAAAAATATGGCTTGGGTTCCTTGACACGTGATTTAGGAATTCGTATTGAAGGAAGACACCGAGCTTGGGGTGATGCAGCAGCAACCGCACAAGTATTAACCATGGCCATTGAAAAAGAAGGGATGAAACCTATTCATAGTTTGTTGGCGAAAAAAGAACCAAGAAAGAAAATAGTACCGCCTCCTAATGAAATCAGCAATGATCGGTCAGATGCAGAAGATTAATTCAAGCATCTTTATGGGTGCATTTTAATATTCCGCGGTGATGCCAGTATAATTATGCGGAGTAATTGCTTTTAATTCTTTTTTGATGGTTGCATTTACTTTTAAGCCATCAATAAATTTATGCATCAGTTTTTTATCAATCTTATTATTACCTCTTGTTAAGTCCTTTAATGCCTCGTATGGATTAGGGTAGTTTTCACGGCGTAAAATAGTTTGAATTGCCTCAGCCACTACTGCCCAATTGTTTTCCAAATCAGCCTGCATTTTTTCTTCGTTCAAAATTAATTTGCTCAAACCTTTCTCTAAAGAATTTAAGGCGATGGTAATATGCCCTGCAGGCACGCCCACATTCCTTAAAACAGTAGAATCGGTTAAGTCGCGTTGTAAACGACTGATAGGAAGCTTCGCTGCCAAATGTTCTAGGACTGCATTGGCCATGCCTAAATTTCCTTCGGCATTTTCAAAATCAATCGGATTTACTTTATGGGGCATAGCGCTTGATCCAACTTCGCCTTTTTTAGTTTGTTGTTTAAAATAATCCATAGAGATATAGGTCCATATATCACGACTAAAATCAATTAAGATATTATTCAATCGCTTAAGCGTATCGCATTGCGCTGCAAAATGATCGTAGTGTTCAATTTGTGTAGTAAACTGCATTCTTTGTAAGCCCAATACATCGTCCACAAATTCATTGCCTAGGCTAACCCAATTCTTTTTTGGAAAAGCAATGTGATGGGCATTAAAATTACCAGTTGCGCCACCAAACTTTGCAGCATAAGGGATAGATGCGAATAATTCAATTTGATGATGTAGTCTTTCAACAAAAACCATGATCTCTTTTCCTAATGTTGTTGGAGATGCTGCTTGGCCATGGGTTCTTGCTAACAAGGAAACCTTTTTCCATTTTTTTGCTAATTGAAATAAATTGTTTTGCAAATTGATGTATGCAGGTAAAATATTATTTTCCATTGCATCCTTCCAGCTTAATGGAATAGCGGTATTGTTAATATCTTGAGATGTCAATCCAAAGTGTATCCATTCCTTTAATTCACTTGCTTTATTATTATCAAGCACTTCCTTTAAAAAATATTCAACCGCTTTTACATCGTGGTTGGTGGTAGCTTCAATCGTTTTAATTTTTTCCGCATCCGCTTCGCTAAAATTTTCAACCACCGCAAGTAAAGCTTTACGTAATGGTGGAGTAACTTTAAAAAACTTTTTATCAGCTAAAAACAGGAAGTAATGTACTTCTACCAAAACACGGTATTTTATAAGACCAAATTCAGAAAAATAAGCGCTCAATGAGGCAGTTTGCTTTTGATAACGACCGTCAATGGGAGAAATGGCTGTAAGTTTTGACATTTGCTTGTGCTTTAAAGAAGTAGTTACTATATTAAAAAAAAGGTTTTTCTTTGTGCAAAGTTAATTCAATTGGACAAAAGATGGCGCATAGGCGCGGTAAGTTATTTAAATACCCGCCCATTATTATTAGGAATCGAGCAGGAAAGCTTTTTAAACAGCATTGATTTGGTCAAATCCTATCCAGCTAATATTGCCCAAGATTTACTATCAGGTCAAATTGATATTGGGTTAGTTCCTGTGGCTATCCTGCCCCAATTATCCAATCCGCATATTGTTTCCAATTACGTGATTGGCGCCAATGGTGCCGTGGCTTCGGTGGCCTTATTTAGTGAAGTTCCTATTGACGAAATAAAAAGTATTTATTTAGATTATCAGAGTAGAACATCGGTTCAATTATTAAAGATATTGTTGTCGCAATTTTGGAAAAAAGAAGTTGAATTTATATCGGCTACCGAAGGGTATATTGCTCAAATTTCGGGCACCACAGCAGGTGTGATTATTGGAGATAGGGCTTTGGAAAATTTATCTAAATACCCCTATGTATATGACCTTGGCTTGGCTTGGAAACAACATACTGGCCTGCCATTTGTATTTGCTGCATGGGTGGCAAATCAGCCTATACCTTCAGAATTTATGGCTGCTTTTGAAGCAGCAAATGGGTATGGTTTAGCACATTTGGACGAGGTAATCGCCTTGATACCTGCGCAGGAGCAAGTGTATGATTTGCATAAGTATTACACGGAGAATATTAGTTACGTCTATGATGAAGAAATGAAGCAGGGCTTAGCTGCTTTTTTAAACTTTATTAAATCTTAATTACTTTTACGCATGACTTTATTTGAAAAACTAATTACCCTTGTTTCTTATATCAAACAGCCTGCAAAAAGGAAGATGATTAGTTTGGCTGCAACATTTAATGATCAAGTTGGTTTAGAAGTTGGAGGTCCAAGTGCTTTATTTAATTTTAAGAGTGCATTCCCAATTTATTTGCATGCAAAGATGATTGATGGGGTTAATTTTTCTAATCATACGCTTTGGGAGGGCGAAATTCAGCAAGGTAATTTATATAGCTATTATAAAAATAAAAAAGGATTTCAGTTTATTGGTGAAGCTGCGGACTTGAGTGAAGTGAAAGATGCGAGCTACGATTTTGTACTTTCCTGTCATTCTTTAGAGCATGTTGCCAATCCAATTAAGGCATTAAAAGATTGGAGCAGGGTAATGAAGCAGCATGGCCGTTTGGTATTAGTGCTGCCAGATAAGGAATTCACTTTCGATCACAATCGACCCATCACCACTTTGACACATTTGATTGATGATTATAACAACAATGTGAACGAATCGGATACGACGCATTTTGAGGAAGTAATTGCATTGCATGATTTCAAATACGATGCTTTTGTAAAATCAAAGGAAGATTTAATAAAACGCACACATTTAAATATTGAAAATAGGGCGGTGCATCACCATGTATTTGACTTAGCCTTAATTAAGGAGATGCTTATTTATTGTGGCTTTGAATTGGTACATCAACAAACCTATCCGCCATTCCATTTGGTGAGTGTTGCGCAAAAAAAGTAGTTCACTTATTTTTTTCTAAAAATTGCAGGTAATTTCTCTTTGAAAAAGTTGTTCACTATTTCAAGTGCTTCAGGTGCAGGATTAATCCATGAAACCAATAAATAAAAGCTAATTACAAAAACCGTGGATTGTAATAAAATATTAGCTAGGATACTATTTGCAGTTGGAATTTGATGCACCAACAAAATTAATCCAATACTCAATAATAAAAATAACCCATGCTTATAAGTATAGGGTTGTAGGTTGAATTTAAAGTAAAGAAACGAAAATCGGATACTATTGTATAAGGTAAGTGCTATTAAATTAGAATATGCCAACCCTTCCAGGTTGTAATTTTTTATTAAATAGTAGTTCAGTGGTAGGGATAAAAGTATATAGAATAAGTTGGTATAAAAATCAAACTTCCAAAAATTAGAAGTGCCAATGATTTGGCTATTCACGCCTGTCGCTAAATCAATTAATTTGGCCAATCCCAATATAAAAATAAGTTTACCAATAGCGTCATATCCGCCGGCTTCCTTGTGACTGACCCAGTTTAAAAATGCAATTAAATTGTCGGTATTTAACCAAATCAGCCCAAACAATAATAGCCCTATGGCTAATAAGTTAGATACGCTTTTATGATATACATGTTTGATATTCGCAAAATCTTTGTTTTTCCAGGAACTGGCTAATACAGGTATGCTGATTGAATTTAAGCTGCGTTGGGGTATTTCCAAAATAGCTGAAACGTAAGTAGCAATCGCAAAAATACTTGCATCACTTAATCCTCTCAATCCGACAATCATAAAAGTATCATTGGTACGCGCTAGTAAATTAAAAAACTGTCCTGCAAAAACAAATAGCGCAAAGCTGAACATTTTTCCTTTAAGTCGCTTGGTGACATTGCTAATTTGTAAACTTTTAAATGAAAATTGTTTTGATTGTATTAAGTTAATCAATAGTAGTAAACTAGGTATTACATACAATAAACTAAAAAAGGTTAAAAAGCCAACAAGGTCAATATATTTTAATCCAAAAGCAATAATAAGTAGGGTAGTTAAAATACGAATTAATGTTTCTCTTAAAAAGTTGGAATAAACACCTTTTCTTAAACCCCAGGCAAAAGCCTCTAGCCAATAAAAAATTAATAAGAAAAAGGTATATGGATATACATAATTAAAATACTGCCCTAAGCTGGGGGATTTTCCCAATTTTCGAATGATAAAATCCTTTTGTTGCCAGCCAATGATGAGTAGTAAACTAAATCCAATTAAATTAATGATTAAGGTGATAAAGGGGAGCTCGTTTTTTTTAGGGCCTAAGTAGTGATTATAAAAAGGGTAAAATTTATAAATCACAGGCAAGGTTCCAAGCGTGCAAAATACGGAAAGCGTAGCGCCAATATCTAACATGGCCCTAACCAGACCTTGGTCATTTTTAGAGAAGAACATGGGGAATAATACCAAAAGATTAACGGCTCCTATTAAAAAGCCCATCATGATAAAAAATGATGATTTAACCCCTTGTTTTTGAATAATCCCCATACTACAAATATATTGTAAATGTGGTAAAAGTAAATATGTAATGAAATGGGCTTATTTTTACCATATGGAACAATTGTCAGTCATCACTATTAGCTTTAATAATTTAAAGGAGTTACAGCAAACCTGCAATTCAGTGGATAGTCAGTCAATTCCTCCCCATGAACATTATATCGTAGATGGGTCAAGCAATAATGAAATTTCGGCATGGTTAAATAACTCCCCACAGCCCGTATACCGTAAATGGATTTGTGAAAAAGATAAGGGTATTTCAGATGCCTTTAATAAAGGAATAAATTTGGCATCTGGATCGATCATCCATCTTTTAAATTCGGCAGATGTTTATTATTCAAATTCAGTCATAGAAAAAGTGGCGGATTATTTTAAACAATATCCAAAAACACAGTGGACAAGTGGGAATATCTATTTGAAGCGCGGCGGAATTTGGGTAAATATTGGCGTTCCATTTGATCCTAAGCAATTATATAAAGGCATGCGCGCTGTTTCTCATCCTACTTGGTTTGTAAGGAAAGAAGTATATGCGCGTCTAGGCCAATTTTCAGTGGATATAAAAATTGCGATGGATTATGATTTGATGTGCAGATTGAAAGGAGAACCCTATGGTTATATCAACGAAACTTTAATCAAATTTGATGATTCTGGTGTAAGCACCCATCAGTATTTAAATTCTATTAAGGAAAATACACAAGTGTATGAATCCTACTTTGGATATTCTATTGCTGCGCGTATTTGGCAATTTAGATTACGCCTATTATACTATCTATTAAAATCTAGTTTTGGAAAGTTTTTATATGCTATAAAAGCAAATAATTTAAAGTAATCTTTTACAACACTGGCTTTTTGTAGATTTTTTTAAAAAGCAGAAACAGTTCGTTGAGTAATGGGGTTGTTTCAATAAATCGAGCTATTTGAATGGACTTAATTTTGAATGGGGCGTAGGGTATATCCATTTCTATGCATTTTTCTTCAATTTTGTTACGCACTTTATCGATCGTTAATCCTTGTCTATTATTTTTTGGTGTGCGTAATAGCCTATGTGCCATTGCCTTTGTAGTACTTTCTGCAAAATTGGTAAGGTAGGATTGTATGGCTAATTCAAAACTGGTCGCTTCTTTCTTTAATTCTTTTAAATATGCTAGGAAAATAATAAAAGCGTCAAGTAAAATTTTATCTTTTGATGTTTTAGTTACAGAAGGGTGAATGCGAAATGAAAATTGGATAGCTGGATCCACGACTAAGTAACTTTTCTTAGTAAGTGCAATCCATAATTGCGTATCTGCATATATCAAATTAGGATAATTAGTTGGAATGCCTCCAATAGCATCATAATCCTTGGATTTGAAAACATAGCCAGTAGCCATAATATCAATGGTCTCTTTTAAAGTATACTCTAAATAATCTGAGGCGGTCATTTGGGTAGGTAGTGACTGACATTTTTTTATGGTTTCGCTATTGCTATTGATGTAGTTAAAATGGGTATGATACAAACTTGCTTCGGGATATGTATTAATTAAGTTATTAATGCAGGTTAAAAAGCCTTTACTTAAAATATCATCATAACCTAAAATGGTCATGTACTCTTTTTTATCAAGGTCTTTGATGCGTCCCCAATTTTGCAAAATATCCAAATTTTTATCAGAAAGTTGGACAGAAATTTTTGGGTTATTTAAATCCTTTATTGCATGTAATGCATCATCCGTATTACTGGTAATATCAGCTAAAACAATTATTTCAAAGTGTGGGTAGTCCTGTGCCAAAACTGACTGCAAGCAATCAATTAGATATTGCTTTCCCGTTTTGAATGGAATGATTATTGAATAATGATTTATTTTACCGCTCATAGCATCTACAAGATAAATATTTATAGTTAAAATTTAAACATATTCAATTTTTACTAGGTAAAAGAAGGCGGTTTTATGTAATTGGCTTAAATTTGGTTACACTAAATGAATTGTGGGATGAACATTGCTGGGGTTGTAATACTATATCATCCTGATATAAAGCAGTTATCTGCTAATATCAACACTTATGCTTCTGGACTTAAGCAACTCTATATTTACGATAACACTGAAACCCAAACTCCAGGTATTGAAGCAGCCTTGTGTGGCCTACACCCAAATATAAAATATCATTTTTTTAATTCAAATGAGGGGATTGCGAAACGCCTGAATCAAGCAGTGGCACTTGCAACTCAAAATCAGTATGATTATTTGTTGACTATGGATCAGGACTCCTCTTTTAAGCAGGATGATTTTGAAAAGTATAAATCATTGATTCAAAAAGGCGATTTTACAAATGTTGTGCAATTCGGTATTAATTGTCAGCCCAATATTACAATTCCAAGCGAAGCGCCGCAAGAAGCGCTTACTTTAATTACTTCCGGTTCTATTTTAAATTTATCATTTGTAAAAAAAGTAGGAGATTTTAATGAGGACTTATTTATTGATTTCGTGGACGCGGAATTTTCATATCGGGTGATACAAACCGGGTTTGTTAATTTAATGTTTTCTAATATACTGTTGAATCATGCAATAGGTGATTTGGTTTCTGGAAGATCAGTAGTAACATTTAAAAAATCATCACGCATCATTCATGCACCAGTAAGGGCGTTTTATATCACTAGAAATGGCCTCACACTTTTGTTTAAACACAAGGGACTAAGTCCAGAAATGAAAAAGGATGTAATTAGGTGCATGAAAATTTTAAAGAACGATTTAATTTACCATCCACAATTAGCGAAAGTTTATATAAATGTCATAAAAGGGTTTTTCGCCTTTTGTTTTAATGGCATGGGTAAAAGGTAAACCTAACCTTTGCTGCTTAGTCGTAGCATTTCGTCTATAAAAATGCCTTTTAATTTTAAAGTTTGTAACACTTTATTCGTCTTAACTAAAAGGTGAAATTTAAATTTTTCTGCAAAAGTCTTTTTTGATTTATCGTATTCAAATGACCACTGACCTGTCATTTTAGAACTTGGTTTTACCATTGCTCTTTTCTCAAATAAAACAATACTATCATAATAATGTATTGTATTGGTTGTTTTGGTAAAATCATCCACCACAAAATTGGGTTGTTCTGTATAATGCGCGTTTAATTGATCAATTAACGATTTAGTATATTCAATAAATGTGCCATTTCTTTGATGACCACCACCATATGCATTCATATAGGAAGTATGCACATCCTCGCATAAATAAATTCCGCCGATATTGATATGTTTGTATAATTCTTCAAAGGATACGATTTGTTGGTCCTGTGTATGACCGCCATCGTCAATTAAAATATCGATGGGTCCAATTTTATCAATGATTGATCTAAGAAAATGGCGATCCTCTTGTGAGCCAATGAGTATATGGGTATTTTCATCTTCCAATTGCTTGCATCTTGGATCAATATCAATTCCCCAAATAGTGGCTTCAGGGCCAAAATATTTTCGCCACATTTGAAGACTACCTCCTTGGTAAACACCAATTTCAACAATCGTAATTTTTTTATTTCTATATTGATTAAAGTATCGATCATACACATCAAAATAATGATCAAATTTATTAATCAATCTTTTTTCATTATGTTCAAAATAATCTCTAAGCTCGTTCATTATATTATTGTTTATATTATGTTATCCTAAGAGTCCTTTTAATGCGTCAATCCTAAATTTTACTATCGGCCAAATTTTACTTGGCGTAAACTGTAAGGCATATTTGAACCCTAAAATTACTGCTGCCCCTAATTTTAAAAAATACTCCAATACTTTTATCAAATAAGCAGCTTTTGAAATTGCGGAGGTTCTTGTTTTTTCACCGCGACCAATACCGCTTGCTACCCGGTACATATATTCCGAGGTCAATTTTTTCACTTCCACAACATGATGCACACAAATAGTTGGGTCATAATAAATAATATGACCTAATGCAAGTATTTTATAAAATAATTCCTTTCCTTCCCCACCAATTCTCAACGTACCAACTACACCAGGCAAATTCACATTAAAGCCGCCAATTTTATCATACACTGATTTTTTTACGATCATATTCGATTCAAGTGGGTACTTCCCGTTTTCAAAAGCGCAGGCGATAGGAGCATAGTCGAAATTACCTACAAGGGAGGAAACGTAATAACTCATCCATTTAGGTTCCGATGGAATATATTTTGGAATGATTCGTCCACCAAAACCAACTGCATCTGGTTTGTTTTGGATATGCTTTAAAATATTTTCAACATAATTAGGCGTAGCGACGGCATCATCATCCATAAAACAAACCCATTGGCCTTTTGCAATTGCAGCACCCGTATTGCGTGCGAAAGACGCACCTTGTTGGGTTTCGCTGATGAAAGTAAATTGTCCGTTCGTATTTGTTTGCCGCCATATTGCGTATACTTCCTTGGTATTGTCTGTTGAATTATTATCTACAATAATTACTTCAAATGCTTTAAGCCCAGCAGATTGACAATATAAACTTGTCAATGCATCACTAATATAGCTTGCTCTGTTGTAACTACATATAATAATTGATAATATCATTCAGGCGAATTAACTTTTAAGAAAGTGAATTTTCTTTCTTGAATGATTTAATGATTATTCCAATAAGTAATCCCCACAAAATAATGGATGCAAATAATGAAGCTTTTTGTGCCATTGCAATGGAGCTTGGTTTGAACTCGAATCGAATATTGTGTTTACCCGCTGGTATCACTAAGCCTCTTAAAACATAATTTGTTTTAATAATCGGTGATTCAACTTCGTCGATATATGCTTTCCATCCTAACTTATAATACACCTCACTAAATACTGCAAATTGTTTTTGACTTGCATTGGAAATATAAGTAACAATATCATTTTTGTTGTCAACTAAATTAATGGAAGCAGCACTGTCATAGGCGATCGCGGTTAAGTCATTTAATTTATCTTTTTCCTCGATGATGGCAGTATTTTTTGGATTAAAATTACTCAAGCTGCTCATGACTTCGGCGGGCCCTTTTTTATATTCAATCCCTTTGACAAACCATACATTGCCTAAAGCTTCTGGATTTGCGATGGTATCGGTGGCAATATTGCCGGTGATTACGTATTTGGTATTCATCATGTTTACCACAGGCAAACAATTAGGAAACTTATACCATTGGTTCTCAATTAAATCTTGGTAGATACTCAATTTAGCGGGGTTATATCCACCCACGGTATTGTGATGGTAGGCAACTAAAGCGCCACCATTGAATGCATTTTGAATACCGCCCCTCATATCTAATACACGGTAATTGGAGGCGTCTCTTTTCAACGCAATATCAATAGGTGATTCAGTAAAAGTGTTATCGTTTTCAGCTGCTTCAATGTAGTTTTCCGGTTTCAAATATTTTACATTGACTTGAAACAAATCAATCATGGTAATGATCCCAATAGCCGCAATAAATATTGTTTGCGTGATGGTTTTTTTGAAGTACAAGAAAATGAATACGAATGCGAATACTATAAATATAAATGTCCTAAATAAATCACTTTCAACAAATCCTTGACGATCCTTCGCTAATGCGTTTGTTAAATCGCGCGCTGGCCCTTCAAAAGCATTTCGTTGATTCGCATCTGGTATTTGAGAAATTTGAGAAAGTAATTGGGTGTCATTCAAGCTCTTAAAATCGCTATTGACATAAAATAAAAGTACACATGCGAATAAAACGCCCAATGCAATAAAGCTGGGTTTGTATTTATTGAAGAAGTCCTTAAAGTTGTTTTGTTCGGTGATTCCTTGTAATCCAAATAAAGCCATGATACCAATAAGTAATGTTGGAATAACCATAATCATGCTCGGTGCACGGAACTTATTATAAAAGGGAAGGTGATCTACCATGAAAAAATTAAAACTTTCAAAATAGGATCCGGCAGATAACAGCAATGAAAATAGTATTGTAGGAATAATCCACCATCTATGTTCATTGGTTTTAAATGAAATACCAATAAAGGCAAAAAAGCAAATCAATATACCAATATATGGAGGCCCAGCGGTAAAGCCAATACCACCCCAATAAAATTGAATAAAGGATTGTAATTGTTGTGCTACCTGCGGTTGCATTTGTTGCAATGCTTCAATTGCTTTTGATTTTTCAGGATCAATGGCACTTGGATCACTGCCGCCGCCATAAATATTAGGGAACATCAATACTAAGGGCTCGGTTTTAAACATACTATAGGATAAGGCGTAGTCCTTATTTAAACCAGCACTTGTGGTGTTGCTACCTTTTGTTGCTAAAATACTTCCGCCGCGTATGGACTCTTTGCCATATTCATAAGTGCTAATTAAAATAGGCGCATTCACTGCTAAACCTAATAATCCAGCTATCATTGCGGTTGCCATAGTTTTTAAAATATGGGCAAATTCTTTTTTTTGAAGCCATTGTATTAAAAAATACATAGTCATAAAAAACACAATGATTAAACCATAATAAGTTATTTGTAAGTGATTGGCTTGCACAAATAATGCGGTAGAAATTCCTGTCAATAATCCGCCAATTAAATATTTCTTTTTAAATATGAGCAGGATGGCGCCTACAAAAAAAGGTAGGTAAGCAATTGCGTGCATTTTAGTAATATGACCGACTACAATGATGATGGGGTTGTAAGTGGCAAAACTATAAGCCAATGCGCCTATAATTCCAATGAATGGGTTGATGCCTAATACAATCGCTAAAAAATAAAAACAGATACAAGCAAGAAAAAATAAATTGATGGGTTCTGCTAGGTTCAACGTTAAAATTCGATCCAATAATCCAATTGTGAAAGTAAAGCCTGGAACACCTGTAATTTGATACGTGGGCATGCCGCCAAACATACTATTGGTCCATAATGGATTTTGACCATATTTAGCGCCTGCGGTTAATGTTTCCTGCGCCATTCCCTTCCATTGACTTATATCAGATTGTTGTAATACCTTTCCTTCCAATGCTGGTTTACAATAAATAATTGAGCAAAGTAAAAATATAGCCACTGCTATAAAATGGGTCAAATTAGCCTTGAAAAATGGTTTCATTATAATGGTTTCATTGTGTCAACAAACCTACAACTTAATTGGATATTGAAAAAATGACGGGAACCCAAATTTTCTTATCTTCCCATTCTAAATTACTGACCTGAAAATGAGCCGTTTTAATCCCAATTTAGCGTTTTTGTCCAAATTGGCCATAATATGTAATCTATGTTTTGTTTTTTCACTGATGATCATGTTTGTACCCAAAATAAATTTTCCGGTTGCTTTTTCAAATTTCGTTGCTGTTTTAGGTTTGGAGATGGCCCCTGTGGTGAGTGTATTTTTCGGAGTAGCATTATTATTTATGTGGGGTAGGAAACAGGTTATTGAATTACCCAACTGGCAAACAATTACTAATCTTTTAATGTTATTGTTTCAGCTCGTTTTTATCATTGTTTAATTATTCAATTCGTATACGTTATGATTCATTCTATTTTAAAAGATAAATCAACAAAGTTATTTCTAGGGATATCTGCCTTTTTTGTAGCCAATGCGTTGATTGCAGAGTGTATTGGGGGTAAGATATTTTCATTAGAAGGGGTATTAGGTTTGTCGCCAGCAAATTTGACCTTGTTTGGTGAAAAGGGATTGTCCTTTAATTTAACCTGTGGTGTATTATTGTGGCCTTTGGAATTTGTTATTACAGATATCGTGAATGAATATTATGGACCCAAAGCAGTAAAGCGTATTAGTATAACTGCGGTTTCCTTAATCCTTTATGCCTTTTTGATGTTTTATTTGGCTATGCATATTGCACCCGCACAATTTTGGGTAGATTCTAAAACTGCAGATGGAATTCCAAGTATGCAAGGTGCTTTTGAAGCAATTTTTGGACAAGGCATGTGGATTATTTTAGGGAGCTTGGTTGCTTTTTTAGTAAGTCAGTTTATTGATGTTTTTGTGTTTCATAAAATAAAAAAGATGACTGGCGAGAAAATGGGTTGGTTGCGTGCAACTGGATCCACGGTGGTATCTCAATTGGTAGATAGTTTCGTAGTATTAGTAATAGCTTTTAAAATAGGGAACAATTGGACTTGGTCTTTTGTACTCGCAGTTTGTGTAGTAAATTATATGTATAAATTTACCATGGCAATTATTTTAACACCCGTAATAGGAATCGTGGAAAATCGCATTGAAAAATACCTCGGGCATGAAACCGCTAAAAAAATGAAATTAGCGGCAATGGGTATTGAGAATGAAGTGTAGTTTAAAGGGAAAACTTTTCTTTCAATAGTTGAATGGCTACTTTGTCAATAGGCAAACTCATTGTTTCCGTATCCACATCTTCAAAGTTCACCCAACGAAATGATTCTGCTTCCCCTTTAACATCGTCCGTTGTTTGGTCAGGGGTGAAGTCAAATTTTTTGGTGGAAGTTTTTATTCCACTTGGGTCATCACAATGCACATGATAATAGATAGAGATAATTTGATCTTTATTATTGAATGCTGAAATTTGAAAAAAATCGGTGGTATATAAATGTTCACCAACGGTTACTGTTAATCCAGTTTCCTCCATAAATTCTCTTGCAACACACTCGCGCGTACCTTCGCCAAATTCTAATCCGCCACCTGGTAGTTTGGTAAAATAATTTCCTCTGATAAATTCATCACTCACTAGTAATCTATTGGCTTTATCTAGCAATACGCCATATACTCTAACATTAAATAAGGGCATTTTTCTAATTTTAATTAAACAGTAATACTTCCACTGAATACAAATGTGCCAGGGCCCATTAGCCAGATATTTTCAAATACTTGGTCGCCTTTATTGTTAAAACGAACCGCTAATTTCCCGCCCAAGGTTTCAATTTGTATGGTTTGCTCGCCTAATTTTTCAATACCTGAAATTAAAGCAGCTGCGGTGACACCAGTGCCACAACTTAATGTTTCATTTTCTACACCACGTTCATAAGTGCGAACAAAAATTTTATCATCTTGTTGTTGCACAAAGTTTACATTAATGCCTTCTGATTTGAACCGATCATTAAATCTGATCATTTGGCCCAAACCAAATACATCCACACTGTTAATGCTATCTACCATTTCAATATAATGGGGGGATCCGGTATTCAAGACAAAAAATGGAGTATCACCATCAATGTTTTTTTCAACCGCATTTACATCGCTCATTTTTAAATACACCCATGCATCTTCATTGATCGTTGCTTCATGAGGGCCATCAATTGCAATAAAAGTAAAATGTTTTTTATTCAAGCCAATATCATAAGCAAATTGCGTTAAACATCTTCCGCCATTACCACACATGGAGCCTTCTAATCCATTTGCATTATAATAAGTCATCTCAAAATCGTAACCTTCCTTGTTGCCTAGTAACATAAGACCATCTGCACCAATGCCTTTTTTGCGATCACAGATAAAAGCAATTTGTTCCCTGGATAATGCAATATCATTTTGTCTATTATCGACGATCACAAAATCATTGCCTGTGCCTTGGTATTTTGAAAAATTAATTTTCATTTTAAAATCAGTTATTGAAATTTATATTAAATTTTTTCGATGATGGCCAATGATTTTTGAATCATATTATTTACAGCCTGCCCCATATCCTTACTGTATTCTTTTTTAACGCGGTTGGCAACAATCACATTGATGCTTAAGCATTGGTGTCCTAATATATTACACAAGCCATAAATAGCACTGGTTTCCATTTCAAAATTCGCAATATGGTGATTACCATATTTAAAACTCGTCATCTGGTCCACCAAATTAGGCATTGCCAAAGGCATTCTCAATATACGGCCTTGTGGGCCATAAAATCCTGGGCAAGTAACGGTGATGCCATGGTTATAACCTTGCGTAAAGTGTTTTATTAATCCAGCACTTGCAGAAGCGATATATGGAAACACTTTGTGTGAATTTATTTGCGTGTGTGATTCAAAGGCAGATAAAATTGCTTTTTCTTCTTCGTTGTTTTGCAAATTATAGAAATGTAATAAGTTGTCTATGCCTAAGCCATGCGTTCCTGCGACCAATTGATCAACACCCACCTCACCTTGTAATGACCCACAAGTACCCATTCTTATAATTGCTACTGATTTTTTTTGTTCTTTAATCGTTCTGGTTTCAAAATCAATGTTCACCAGCGCGTCCACCTCATTTAAAGCGATATCAATATTATCAGGTCCAATACCAGTTGATAAAACTGAAATTCGCTTATTACCTACATATCCGGTATGCGTAATAAATTCTCTATGCGCGCACACATGCTCTACGCGATCAAAATATTTGCTTACTTCGGCTACACGGTCGGGGTCACCCACGGTAATAATAGTGTCTGCTATTTGATCTGGCCTTACATTAAGGTGATAAATTGCTCCTCTTTCATTAATAATCATTTCAGATGCGCCAATG